>JBEBGP010000336.1:0-4557 GCA_040081045.1 Candidatus Nitrotoga sp. | reverse complement strand
CCTTGTGCAGAAAGCGGGCTTCAAATTGCTCAACCTTCTCGCCAGTGGTGAGCTGTTTTTCGATTGCGCCCCGTGCGGCAGCATGATCATCAGGGTGCAAAAAATCGAAATATGGCCGCGCCAGTATTTCCCCGATACTCCAGCCCAACACTCTGGTAAATGCGGGATTGATACGCTTGAAGTAACCGTCTGTGCCGGCGATGCACAGCATATCCTGCGAAAGCTCGAAGAAACGGTCGAGTTGATCCTCGGCCCGTTTGCGTGCCGTAATGTCCTGCGCGGCACCGGTCACTTGGATTAATTGATCCCAGGCGTCATATCTCGGTTCGCCGCAACCACTGATAAAACCAACTGACCCGTCGGGCAAGAGAATGCGAAACTCCAATTTGGCACACTCTTTTTTTGCCTTGCAGTCCGCCAGCCAATTCTGCACCGCCACCCGGTCGTCGGGATGTATCAGGCTGATAAAAGACTCGAGACTCGGCACAAAAGTGTCGCGTGATACCCCGAAAATGCGATACATCTCGTCCGACCAGGATAGCCGACCGGTCGGCTCTAAAAGCCAGCCACCCATATTGGCAATGCGCTGGTATTCGGACAACATATAGGCTTTGTCGCGCAGATCCTGGTCTCTGGCACCAATAGCAGGCTTGATGAAAAGGAAGTAGATCGCTGGCGCGGACAGAACCAACAAAAACATAGCATCAAGAACAACTAGCAGATAGCTTCCCTCCTCCATGGGAAGCGCGTACAACACCGACATAACAAGTAACTCTATCACTGCAACAACCAGGGTAATCCGGATGACCAGCTGTTTGGTAGTTAGGTGTTTCATGGGTTTGTCAATATCATATTAAGGGGGCGTCCGATAATACCCTCTAATTACTATGCACACACCGGAATATGAAGCGGTAAAAATTTTCACGTTTCTCACCATGCGGCCTCTAATTTTGGAGGCATGCTGGCCATTTTAAGATTACATCATTACAAAAATTTCCTATGCCTGCATACGGCATAGCATGTGCCTTATGTCGGCAGCGCTATCATGCCCATCACACGCGCCAGCTTATCGGCATATTGCGGGTCAGTTGCGTATCCCCCCCGCTGTATGGCGTGAGCCATCCCGGCAACATTGCCATCCTGTTGTAACACACCCGCATAGCGCGGATTTCTGCTGATCAGGTTGGCATAATCCTGAAATGCCTCGGCATAGGAAGAATAGGCCCGAAATTTCTCAACCTGCTTGTGTGCCACACCATTGGTGTATTCGGTGGTCATCACTTCCGCTATTTTGCCGTTCCAGTTCGCACGAGCCTTGATGCCAAAAAGATTGTAGCTGTTGCTGCCGTCCGCCATGCGGATTTCATGCTTGCCCCAGCCACTTTCCAGGGCGGCCTGCCCCAGTATCAACCGTGGCGGTACACCAGTTGTCTGACCGGCTTGCATGGCGTGCGGCAGCATGCGATTCACAAAATTCTGCTGGATGGTTTCATTGTGGACAGACGGCAAAACATTGCCGGGGGATTGAAGGTCGGAGATCGGCGGCGGCTTTTCTGCCGTTTGCCTCCCGAGCTGTCGGACCATAATATCGGCCAAGCCAATACCGCGATGGGACATACTTTGCGCCAACTGCTGATCCAGCATGCCAGTGAACATTCTGGTTTGTTCGCTACCGAACATATCGTCCTGCGGCGTGGCTTCGCGCATGCTTTTCAGCATCATATTGAGAAACACTGATTCAAATTGCTGCGCTGCCGCCTTGAGTGCCTGATCGGGCGATTGTCTGGCCTGTACACGCAACAATTCCAGCGACCGGGTATCCAGTGATCGGGTATCCAGTGTCAAATTTGCCTGAGTGTTTAGCTGTGAGACCATCTATGGGCTCCTTAAATTATCTCCAGATCCGCGCGCAGCGCACCGGATGATTTCATCGCCTGCAAAATCGCCAGTAAATCTTGCGGGGTCGCGCCTATTGAATTCAGTGCCTTGACCACCTCGCTCAATGATACTCCCTGCGGCAATTGCACTATGCCACCCCGGTCAGCCTTGATATTTATCCGGGCTGTGTCGGTTTGCACGGTCTGTCCGCGGGAAAGCGGGTTGGGCTGGCTTACCTCGCTGGTCGCGCTGATTACTACGGTCAGATTGCCATGTGAAATGGCGCAGGCATTCAAAGCCACCGCCTGATTCATTACGATCGACCCGGTGCGCGCATTAATAATGACCTTGGCGATACCCTGCGCCGGATCAACTTTCAGATTTTCTATTTTGGCAATGAATGCCACGCGCTCATTACCTCCCGGCGCACGCACCCGGATTACCCGCCCATCCATAGCCGCAGCCAGATCCGGCGACACCTGACCATTGATAACCTCGGCGATCCGCGCAGCGGTAGTGAAATCTGTCGTGTTCAATTCCAGATGAATGAAGTCACCCTGTCCCAATTGCGTTGGCACTGCCCGCTCCACCGTCGCGCCGGTGGGAACGCGTCCGACACTCAAATGATTCACCTGCACCGACGATCCGCCGGAGGATGCCCCCGTTCCCCCAACCAGCACGTTACCCTGCGCTATCGCATAAACCTGTCCATCCGCGCCCTTCAAGGGAGTCATCAGCAGAGTTCCGCCGCGCAGGCTCTTGGCATTGCCAATCGAAGAGGCGGTCACGTCTATGGTCTGTCCGGGTTTGGAAAACGGGGGCAGTGTGGCGGTAACCACCACCGCCGCGACATTTTTGAGCTGCAAGTTGGTTCCCTGCGGCAAATTCACGCCCATCTGTGACAGCATGGTGATGATGCTTTGCACGGTAAACGGCGTTTGTGTGGTTTGATCACCACTGCCATCCAGTCCGACCACAATGCCATAACCCATCAACTGGTTATCCCGCACACCCTGAATGCTGGCCATATCCTTGATGCGATCAGCCATTGCGCTGAACGGCAGCAGTGCCGCAAATAAAGTCCATAAAATTTTTCTCATGGTCTTGCTCCTAATATAAACAGCAGCACCGGAATAAAGACGTGAATAAATTCACCCTGGCTTTGATTCAAATCAACCGATCATCCTAAAACGGCAACACCGACTGAAAGAACCGGCCCAGAAAGCCCAATGATTTTGAGTCATTAATCACTTCGCTCATCGCCCCCGCATTTTTGTATTCAATATGCGCATCGGCAACTTGCGTTGACGGCACGGTGTTTGCACCGGTGATTGTGGTTGGATTGACCACCCCGGAAAAACGGATAAATTCATCGCTATTATTCAGGGCCATCTGCTTTTCACCGCCTACCAGCAAATTCCCGTTGGGCAACACTTCAATAACCGTCACCGTAATGATGCCGCTCAAATCCTGCGTGGCCGCACCGCTCCCGGCGCTTGCGAACTTACTGCTGTTGTTGCCGGTGATGGAAATGGTGTTTATCAGGGGAGTTCCGCCAGGTCCGGTTATGTTGGGCGTGCTCACATCGACACTGTTCGAATTGCTGCCGCTGCCGCTCGTTTTCCGGTTACCGGTGGTTTTTTCCACGATGGTGATAATCAGAACATCGCCGACTTTTCGCGCACGCTTGTCCTCAAACAGGGGTCGCTCGTTTATTCCGGCATGAAAGATTGCCCCGTCTGCCGGAACAATCACCTGTTTGGTAAGCGGTCTGGCAGTCATCGGCTGCTTAATACTGGTGGGGGGTATCATGGAGCAACCAACCATCAGCAGACCGACGGCAAATAGCACCACCCTATTTTTTAACGGAGTCTTACTGTTCAACTTACACTCCTCAAAATGTTCAGAAAACACTGATTTAATCCCACATTGCTCAATGCTTCCTTAGATCTGCGCCAGTTTCTGCAACATCTGATCCGAAGTCTGAATGGCTTTGGAATTGATCTCATAGGCGCGCTGCGTCTGGATCATATTTACCAGCTCCTCCACCACATTCACGTTGGAAGTTTCCACATAACTCTGATTCAGCAGCCCCGCACCATTGGTGCCTGGCACATTGGTGCTCGGCGTGCCGGAAGAGGCGGTTTCCTGATAAAGATTCTCGCCCTGACTCATCAAACCTGACGGATTGATGAATGTCGCCAGTTGCAGGCTGCCCACCTGCACGGGCGCAGCCACGCCAGGCTGGGTAACGCTGATCACGCCATCACGCCCGATGGAGATATTGGTGGCATTGGCCGGAATAGTGATAGCTGGCTGAAGCGCAAAGCCACTGGAAGTAACCATCTGCCCCTGGCTGTCCCGCTGGAACGAGCCGTCACGGGTATAAGCCGTCGAACCGTCCGGCATCAACACCTGGAAAAATCCCGACCCCTGAATCGCCACATCAAGCTGGTTGCCAGTCAACTGTAGATTGCCCTGCGTATGGACACGCTCAGCCGCCACCGGACGCACTCCGGTACCTATCTGCAAACCGGAAGGAACCTGGGTTTGCTGCGAAGATTGCGCACCGGGTTGCCGAATGGTCTGATACAGCAGATCCTCAAACACCGCACGAGAACGCTTGAAGCCGCTGGTGCTGACGTTGGCCAGATTATTGGAGATGACATCCATCTGGGT
>JBEBGP010000129.1:0-4560 GCA_040081045.1 Candidatus Nitrotoga sp. | reverse complement strand
GTAGTGCCGCCAGCGAAATTGAAATGATGGACTTGCATCCGACCGCTGTTGCACGCGACGCAAACGACCCGCTCCAAAAATCTGAAATACAAATAGGGCATGGTGATGTGCTCATCGCTGCGATTACATCATGTACCAACACCTCTAATCCCAGCGTTATGCTGGCGGCAGGCTTGCTGGCTAAAAAGGCTGTGGAAGCCGGTTTGTACGTACGCCCCCATATTAAGACATCGCTGGCCCCGGGCTCACGGGTAGTCACCGATTATCTAAATCAATCGGGCTTGATGCCTTATCTGGAGACACTGGGCTTTCGACTGGTGGGATATGGTTGCACCACTTGCATTGGAAATTCCGGTCCACTGGACGCAGAAATCGAAGGGGCTATTATCAAAAACGAAATCATTGCCGCAGCGGTCTTGTCGGGCAATCGTAACTTCGAGGCACGTATCCATGCCAATATCAAGGCCAATTTTCTGGCAAGCCCGCCACTGGTGGTCGCGTTTGCGCTGGCAGGTAAAGTTAATATTAACTTGGAGAGCGAGTCATTGGGTGTAGGGAAAAACGACCGCTTGGTTTATCTGAAAGACATCTGGCCCAACAACGAAGAAATTGCCGGGCTTATGAAATTCGCTGCCAACCCGCAGGTTTACCGGGGTCTGTATAGCAACCTGACGAAAGATTTACCGCTATGGAATGGCATTACTGCACCAGTTGGCAATCAATACCAGTGGGACCATTCAACCTATATTGCCCCACCACCGTTATTTAATGGCTTCAACATGATGCCAGGAAAAGTTAAAGCCATTAAGAATGCCAAGCCCCTGGGGATCTTTGGTGATTCAGTCACCACTGACCATATTAGCCCGGCAGGCAGTTTCAAAGCCGGCAGCCCTGCAGGACAATATTTGCTGAGTAAAGGCGTGGATGCGAAAGATTTTAATAGCTACGGAGCGCGGCGCGGCAATCACGAAGTAATGATACGCGGTACCTTTGCCAATGTGCGTATTAAAAATCTCATGCTGCCGCCAGATGCGGCAGGCAAACGAACAGAAGGCGGTTACACACTTTATAACGGCAAACAAATGCCGATCTATGATGCCGCGATGAAGCACATGGCCGATGGCACGGATACTATTATTTGTGCCGGTGAAGAATATGGCACCGGCTCTTCGCGTGATTGGGCTGCCAAAGGCACACAATTGTTGGGCGTGAAAGCTGTGGTAGCGCGCAGCTACGAAAGAATTCATCGCAGCAATTTAGTGATGATGGGAGTGATGCCATTGCAATTTAAAGGCAGTGACAGCGTCAACTCCTTGCAGCTTAAGGGCGATGAGGTTTTCGACATCAGCGGCATCAACGATGATCTCAAGCCGCAACAGGACGTAACGCTCACCATTAAACGCGCTGATGGCATCACACAAAAAGTGACATTGCTGGCACGCATCGACACACCAATCGAAGTAGATTATTACCGCCACGGAGGGATCTTGCCCTACGTACTGCGTGAATTGATTGCCCAATAACCCGAAAAAACCATGACCAAAAATACTGGGCAACACAGAACAGAACGCGATTCCTTTGGCAATATTGAGGTGCCGGCAGATCGCTTGTGGGGCGCACAAACACAACGTTCACTGGAATTCTTCAATATTTCCAATGAGAAAATGCCCACTCAACTTATCCATGCGCTGGCCGTTATCAAACGTGCCTGTGCATGGGTCAATCGTGATTTGGGATTGTTGAGTGCCGAAAAGGCCACCGCCATTGCCACTGCCGCTGATGAAATTCTAGCGGGACGGCATGCGCATGAGTTTCCCCTGTCGATTTGGCAAACGGGTTCGGGCACACAAACCAATATGAATTTAAATGAAGTGCTGGCAAACCGCGCTTCAGAATTACTGGGTGGCAACCGTGGCGTGGAAAGGCTGGTGCATCCGAATGACGAAGTAAATATGGGTCAGTCATCCAACGATATTTTCCCGACCGCCATGCATGTTGCAGCCAGCCTTGCTATCACTGAAGATTTGCTGCCGGCATTGGATGCCCTGCGCAAATCGCTTGCAGAAAAATCAAGCAACTTTAATGACATCATAAAAATTGGCCGCACGCATTTGCAGGATGCCACACCCATTACTCTGGGGCAGGAGTTTTCCGGTTATGCCGCGCAATTGAACCACGCCGAAGCTATGATTAGCGCCGCGCTCCCGCCAATTTATGAATTGGCCGCAGGCGGCACCGCTGTAGGCACTGGTTTGAACACCCATCACGAATTTGGTGCACGCGTTGCGCAATATTTGGCATTAACAACCAAACTACCTTTCAAAAGCGCGGATAATAAATTTGCCGCGCTGGCTTCACATGACGCATTGCTATCCGGCCACGGCATGCTCAAATCACTGGCTGCATCACTCATGAAAATCGCCAACGACATCCGCTGGCTGGCCTCCGGTCCGCGCTCCGGTTTGGGAGAAATTCGTATTCCGGAAAACGAACCCGGTAGTTCCATCATGCCCGGCAAAGTGAATCCGACCCAGTGCGAAGCCTTGACCATGCTCTGTTGCCAGGTAATGGGCAACGATGTGGCGATCAATATTGGTGGCGCGTCTGGTAATTTTGAATTGAATGTTTTTAAGCCGCTCATCATTCATAATTACCTGCAAAGCGTACGATTGCTGGCCGATGGCATGAAAAGTTTTAACGAACATTGTGTGCAAGGCATTCAGCCGAATCGCGCACGTATCAGCGAATTGCTCAATCAATCGCTGATGCTGGTTACTGCCCTCACCCCGCATATTGGTTATGATAAAGCTGCCAAAATCGCCAAGCACGCGCACCAACAAGGTAGCACCCTTAAACAGGCAGCAGTAGCATTGGGATACGTCACCGAAGTGGAATTTGAGCAGTGGGTTCAGGCAACAAATATGACGCACTCTGATTAGTCTTGCCCTTGATTGCTGATAGCCGGGCTTCATTCTATAACTCTTCTTGAATGATTCCACGCCACAGTCAAAAGATTGGTCAAACGAATTCGTGGCCTATCACAGGGATGGGCTGTTGGCAGACACGGATTGGTTCAACGACCAGTTGCCCGGTTATCTGGTTTGGTTTAACACCGAACGTCCTCATTATGGTCTTGGGTTAATATCACCCTACGAGCATTTGAAACACACCATCAGTCCCATATGTATTGGCGGAAGACAGGCATTTGACAGGGCAGGTTTACGGCGTGTAGCATGCGACCCATGCGACGCTTTATCATACTTTCTCTGCTGTGCCTGTTACCTGTCCAGATTTCCTGGGCTGAGGTGGCTGGTTATTGCGGGCACGAGCAGGACAAAGCCACCCAACACTTCGGCCATCACAATAATGAGCACAAGGCTTCGCCTGGTGCTCTTGACGGTAGCACGGCATCCGACCAAGACGGCTCCAACTCCAGTCACGATCACTGTCATCTATCGAGTTTTCTTGGTGTATTGAGCGAATACACATTCTCCATGCATACACCCTTGCAGTTGTCGATACATCGTGACAATCAATCCTATTCTTTCCTTGCTGCGGATAAACCCGCACGTCCCAACTGGCTCATTGCCGCCTGATACGGCGCAACGAGCTTCATTCGTGATTTAGCACACGCTTTATCCTGGATTTATCCGGATGTAATCCTGGTACTACAGTCTCGTTTCGCCGAGCTCATCCCTGTCACTTGCGGAGAATGCGATGCGAAGATATATATTGCCGCTGGGGTTGTCGGTGCTGTTTTTCAACTCTTCCTATGCACAAACTATTGGTACTGTGCACGAGCATGCTGTTAAAACAAGCATTGAGAAGGACAGCATCAGTGCGCTCACTGCCATCGAACGAGCCACCGAACCGGCTACCCCACTCACCCTGAAAACCGCACTCGAGCTGGCGCTAAGCGCCAATCCGGAGCTGGCCGTTGCAACACGGGAGCTTGAGGCGGTCGAGGCCACGATTATTCAGGCACAAGTGCGCCCGAATCCGGAGATTGCAACTTCCATGGAGGATATGCGCAGTGCGACGCGCCTCACGAAACTGCAGCTGAGCCAACCAATCGAGCTTGGCGACAAACGCGCAGGCAGAATTAACGTTGCGGAACGGGCTCGCGATGCCGCCTCAGCGGAACTCAATACCAGGCACGCCGAAATTCGTGCAGTCGTGACAACGACATTCTTTGATGTGCTCGTTGCGCAGGAACGTTTGCGGCTGGCCCAGGCATCCGTTGAGCTCGCTCAACGCGTTAGCACCGCCGCTTCGCGGCGGGTCATGGCTGGTAAGGTATCGCCAGTAGAAGAAACCAGGGCGCGCGTAGCCGAAGCCAGTGTGCAGGTTGAATTGACGTTGTCTGAAAGTGAATTGGCTACTGCACGCAAGCGCCTCGCCGGTACCTGGGGCAACACAAGACCCCGCTTCGAGCGAGCCGATGGTAATCTGGATGCCTTGCCACCGCTACTCACGCTGGCCGATCTAAACAGTCGTCTCGCCGCTTCGCCTAACTTGCTACGAGCCAGAATTGAGGTCGATCGCCGGCAAGCGGTGGCG
>JBEBGP010000144.1:0-16470 GCA_040081045.1 Candidatus Nitrotoga sp. | reverse complement strand
TCCTTAGACCTGCCGCGTATCGTTGCGGCCACCAAACCGGGTAGTAAGGTCACCGTGCAATTGTGGCGCAAAAATGAGAGCCATGAAGTTAGCCTGATTGTGGGTGAAATGCCAGATGATAGCGTGGTGGCGAAGCGGGAAGACAGTGAGGCGGAAAGCCCCGTTGCGAGTACGAATGTGGCGCGTTTGGGACTGGCATTGAGTCCATTGACCGACGCGCAAAAGAGGGAGATTGGCGTTAAGAATGGTTTGTTGGTAGAAGAAGTGTTGAATCCCGAGGTTAACGAATTACGGACAGGTGATGTTATTCTGGCTATAGGCAACATAGAACTGGGTTCGGTAGATGATCTTAATGAAGTTTTGAAACGAATACCCAAAGGCAGGAATGTTGCTCTACTGGTGCGCCGAGGCGAACAGATTTCATTTGTAGCAGTGAAGTTGGACGTTAAATAATTCTATTGGCTTCTTTATACCTTGCTGGTCGATTGCAACTGAGCCTGCGTGCCCCGCTGAAATCAGCTAGAATCCACGATTTTTGAACATTCTGGCATTTTTGGAATGAATAAAAATTGGCCGATTTTGGCGGAATGCGCCCGTTACAGCGGGGCACTTTTAAGGAACAGCAATCAGCATGCGGCTTATTCGTAATTTTTCTATTATTGCCCATATCGATCATGGCAAGTCGACGTTGGCCGATCGTATTATTCACTTATGTGGCGGTTTGTCTGACCGTGAGATGGAAGCGCAAGTGCTGGACTCGATGGATCTGGAGCGCGAGCGTGGCATCACCATCAAGGCGCAGACTGCCGCATTGCAATACAAGGCGCGGGATGGGCAAATCTACAGCCTTAACTTGATTGACACTCCCGGGCACGTCGATTTCTCATATGAAGTGTCGCGTTCTCTTTCCGCCTGTGAAGGCGCGCTGCTGGTTGTGGATGCATCGCAAGGCGTGGAAGCGCAAACCGTGGCCAACTGCTATACCGCGCTGGATTTGGGTGTGGAAGTGGTTCCTGTGCTGAATAAAATTGATCTGCCATCCGCCAATCCTGATAACGCCATTGCCGAAATAGAGGAGGTAATAGGTATAGATGCACATGATGCAGTGCGCTGCTCAGCCAAAACAGGCGAGGGTGTGCAGGATGTGCTGGAGGCGATGATCGCCAAAGTGCCCGCGCCAACGGGTGATCCCAATGCTCCGTTGCAAGCGTTGATTATTGATTCCTGGTTTGATAATTATGTCGGTGTGGTGATGCTGGTGCGGATTTTTAACGGCACTTTAAAACCCAAAGATAAAATATTGTTAATGGCGACAGGCGCGCAGTCGTTAACCGAGCATGTCGGCGTGTTTACGCCCAAGTCGCAGCCCAGAGAGGTATTAACTACCGGCAATGTAGGGTTTGTCATCGCGGGCATTAAGGAGTTGAAAGCCGCCAAGGTAGGCGACACGATCACTTTGGTTAATCGACCAGCCGGTGCCGCACTTCCCGGGTTCAAAGAAGTGCAGCCACAGGTGTTTGCCGGCCTGTTTCCAGTGGAATCCAATCAATATGATGCGTTGCGCGATTCCCTGGAAAAGCTCAGGCTGAATGATGCTTCATTGCAATATGCGCCTGAAGTTTCGCAAGCGCTGGGTTTTGGCTTTCGTTGCGGATTTTTAGGATTGCTGCATATGGAAATTGTGCAGGAGCGATTGGAGCGTGAATTTAATATGGATTTAATCACCACCGCACCGACGGTTATTTACGAGGTGAGATTGCGTGACGGATCGGTAGTGACTGTTGATAACCCATCAAAAATGCCGGATCCATCCAAGATTGAAGAGGTGCGCGAGCCAATAGTCACGGTTAATTTATATATGCCACAGGAATATGTGGGGGCGGTAATCACACTGTGTACACAAAAGCGTGGTATGCAGATGGATATGAGTTATCACGGCAAGCAAGTGTTGCTGATATACGAAATTCCCATGGCAGAAATTGTGTTGGATTTTTTTGACCGGTTGAAATCGATCTCACGTGGTTATGCGTCGATGGATTATGAATTCAAGGAATACCGCGCAGCGGATGTGGTTAAAGTGGATATGATGATCAATGGCGAGCGGGTGGATGCTTTGTCTATAATCCTGCATCGCAGCAATAGCCAGTCTCGCGGGCGTGAGATAGCAGAAAAAATGCGTGAGTTGATCCCGCGCCAGATGTTTGATGTTGCGATTCAGGCGGCTATCGGTGCAAACATTATTTCACGCGAAAATGTCAAAGCGCTGCGTAAAAATGTGATTGCCAAATGTTATGGCGGTGACATTTCGCGCAAGCGCAAGCTATTGGAAAAACAGAAAGCGGGTAAAAAACGCATGAAACAAGTCGGTAGTGTGGAAATTCCACAGGAAGCGTTCTTGGCTATTTTGCAAGTGGGCGATAAATAGCACATATTCGATTTCAATTTTTAAGAGAATTACTGAAAGGACGTTGGATGGATTTTTCTTTAATCATGTTGGTGCTACTGTTAATTACCGGTGGCGTAAGCCTGCTGGATAAATTTTTGCTATACCCGCAACGACTGGTTGAGAGTGCAGGGCTGACCAAGGAACAGGCAGAGATAACAATAAAAGAACCGTGGTGGGTCGAATACGCCAAGAGTTTTTTCCCGGTTATACTGGTCGTTTTTTTCTTGCGCTCCTTTTTGGTGGAGCCGTTTAAAATCCCATCCGGATCGATGATTCCCACCTTGCAGGTAGGCGATTTTATAGTGGTAAATAAATTTATTTATGGCATACGTTTGCCGATAGTCGGTAAAAAATTGGTTGAAATACATTCACCCGAGCGGGGTGATGTGATGGTATTCCATTATCCGGAGAATCCTTCGATAGACTACATCAAGCGCGTGGTCGGTGTGCCAGGCGATAATATAGTGTATCGGCACAAGCAGGTAGTTGTAAATGGAGTGATCCAGAATCTGGAGAACAAGGGCGATTATAACTATGTTGAGCCCAGTTTGAGTTTTGTACATACCAAAATTTATAACGAAAATCTCTCCGGTGGCCGCAGTTATAAGGTGTTGCAAAATCCGCTTGCACCGAATATGCGGTTGGACGACGTGGCTGAATTCCCGTATCGGGAAAATTGCGCGTATAACGCAAATGAGATGCGCTGCATTGTTCCAGAGGGACATTATTTTATGTTGGGTGACAATCGCGATAACAGTCGTGACAGTCGCTACTGGGGTTTTGTGCCGGATGAAATGCTGGTAGGCAAGGCCTTTATGGTATGGATGAACTTTAATGATTTTAAGCGAGTGGGACTTTCCATCAATTAAATGGTTAAGCCAGAAAGGGGCGCATGATGAAAGCAATGATAAAAAAACAGCGGGGCGTGACGTTATCAGGACTTTTGATTTGGTGCGTGATACTCATCTTTTTAGCTATCGGTGGAATGAAAGTAGTGCCGGCTTACGTGGAAGCGCAAACGATCAAAGGTATTCTGAAGACTGTAGGAAAAGATCCGGACATGCAGGATGCCGCGCTTAAAGACATACGTGAAGCCTATGCCAAGCGAGCCATGATGAATAACATAACTGTTATTGATGCCAGAGATATTGAGATCAACAAATCAGGGGGTGGTCTGAAGCTTAGCGTTTATTACTCGAAGAAGATTGAGTTGGTAGGCAATGCCAGTTTATTGCTGGAATTTGATCTTAGCAACCTTTAGGTATCCCGGATTTAATGCGCAGTTATAAAATGAGTTCGGAATTGCCTGGATGAAGCTGGATGCGTTGAGTAAGCAGCTCGGTCATATCTTTAGGCAATCCGGGCTTTTGCAGCGCGCCTTGACGCATTGCAGCCATAGTGTGGCACATAATGAGCGCCTTGAATTTCTCGGGGACAGTGTGCTGAATTGCGTTATCGCCAAATATCTGTATGACACGCGCCCTGATTTGGCGGAAGGGGTGTTGTCACGCCAGCGTTCGAATCTGGTCAACCAGCAAACATTGGTTACATTGGCTCAACAATTACAGTTGGGTGAGATGCTGCTGCTTGGTGAAGGCGAGCGCAAAAGTGCGGGTTTTCGCCGTCCCTCCATATTGGCAGATGCGATGGAAGCCATATTTGGAGCAGTATTTGTAGATGGAGGTTTTGCTGCCGCAGAGCGGGTGATATTAAATTTATACGTGCCTCTTATCGCGCAAGCCGATGAGCAGGCCATGGGTAAAGATTATAAAACCCTGCTGCAGGAGTTTCTGCAAGGCAAGCGTCTTGCTTTGCCGAAGTACACCGTTATCGCTACGAATGGCGATGCCCACGCTCAAGTATTCAAGGTGGCATGTGACATTGCACAGCTTAATATTTCAACGCTGGGTGAAGGCGTGAGTCGCCGCAGAGCGGAGCAGGTGGCCGCGGAAATTGCCTATAAAAAATTGTAATGGCCACGCGACAGGATGAACAAATCAATTGTAAATAAGGACAGGTTTCGCAGCGGTTTTATCGCTATTGTGGGTCGCCCGAATGTGGGAAAATCAACATTGCTTAACCATCTGATTGGACAGAAAGTCAGTATCACTTCCCGCAAGGCGCAGACTACCCGTCATCGCATCATCGGTATCGTGACTGAAGAGCAAACGCAATTTGTTTTTGTTGATACACCGGGTTTTCAAACCAGACATTTGAATACCTTAAACCGGGGCATGAACCGTGTGGTTACCAGCAGTTTGCGTGAGGTGAACGTCGTGCTTTTTGTAATCGAGGCGCACCATTTTGACGAGCGCGACACTGAAGTAATGAAGCTGTTACCCAAACATTTGCCGGTGCTACTGGTTATTAATAAGGTGGACAATCTATCGGATAAAGCAGTCTTGTTGCCGTTTATTCAAGAGATGTCACACAAGCGCGACTTTGCCGCGATAGTTTCGGTGAGTGCCAAGCAGAATTTGCAGTTGGATACGCTGCTGAATGCAATTCGTCCTTACATGCCAGAGGGTGAGAAAATTTACCCCGAGGATGAAGTTACTGATCGCAACGAGCGTTTTTTGGCGGCTGAACTGGTGCGTGAAAAGATTTTCCGGTTTACCGGAGATGAGCTTCCTTACTCAGTCAGTGTCATTATTGAGCAATTTAAAATGGATGGGACAATGCGCCGGATTCACGCCGCAATTTTGGTCGATAAGGAAGCGCACAAGGTCATGTTGATCGGCAAAAGTGGGGAGAAATTAAAAGAAATTGCCACGCAAGCGCGTTTGGATATGGAAAAATTATTTGACGGGAAAGTGTATCTTGAAGTCTGGGTAAAAGTTCGCAGCGGCTGGGCAGATAATGCACAAACCCTGAAGAGCCTGGGCTATTGATCGGTGCTTCGTTAAATAAGGCAGAGTGCCCGTGACAGATAAACACAAACATCGGCAAGTTGAGCAACCAGCATTTGTCCTGCACAATTACCCTTACCGTGAAACCAGTCTGGTGCTGGAGGTTTTCAGTAAGCAATTTGGCCGTATCGCGTTAATAGCGCGCGGCGCGCGGCGGCCACGATCATTGGTGCGCGGGCTGTTAATGGCATTTCAGCCATTAAAATTGAGTTGGTTTGGCAAACATGAATTGCGTACATTGCACAGTGCAGAGTGGCAGGGTGGGCAGCCGCAGTTACAGGGTACAGCACTGTTGTGTGGATTTTATTTGAATGAATTATTATTAAACCTGCTGGTGCGAGACGATCCACATGAGCAATTGTTTGATTTTTATCAGAGCACGTTACAGAAGTTGGCGCAGGGCTGTGTCACGGTAGACGATCATGCGGCAACCTTGCGTTCATTCGAAAAACACTTGTTGCAGGAGCTCGGGTACGCGTTGCAATTGGCGCACGAAGCCGACACTCACGCACCCATCGTGCCGGATGTTTCGTACCAATATGTATTTGAACGGGGTGCTGTGCGGGATATGGCAAAGCGCGGTGCCACACGGAAATATATAAATGGCGCAAATTTGGCGAGTGTGCCGGTTTGGGGTAAAACATTACTTGATCTCGCGGCGGATGATTTTAGTGATGCGGTCAGCGCGCAGCAGAGCAAGCAATTGATGCGCATGTTGCTCAACCAGCATCTTGCGGGCAAGACTTTGCACACGCGGGAATTGATAATAGATTTCCAGAATAACCGCAATGTACAGTGAAAATTGAACAAGAGGATGACCGTTGATTAAACTCGGACTCAACATCGACCACGTGGCCACTTTGCGACAGGTGCGCGGTACACGTTACCCCAACGTGGTGCAGGCTGCGTTAATTTGCGAAGCGGCCGGCGCAGACAGCATCACTTTGCATTTGCGTGAAGACCGTCGCCATATACAGGATAAGGATGTGGAGATATTGCGGGACATGTTGCAAACCCGTATGAATCTTGAAAGTGCGGTTACGCGAGAGATGCTGGACATTGCGTTGCGGATCAAGCCGCATGATGTGTGCTTTGTGCCCGAGCGTCGTGAAGAGCTTACCACTGAAGGCGGCTTGGATGTGATTGGCAATTTTGAAAGCATAAAAGAAGCGTCTGAAAAATGTGCCAAGTCGGGAATACGTGTTTCATTATTCGTCGATGCGGATGAAAAGCAACTGGATGCGGCGCGCGTGGCTGGCGCGCCAGTAGTGGAAATACACACTGGAAAATATGCCGATGCCAGCAGTGTGCCGCAGCAAATGAAGGAGTTGGCGCGAATTGAACGGGCAGTCAAACATGCCCATGCCATCGGTTTGCAAGTGAATGCCGGACATGGCCTGAACTATCATAACGTACAACCTATCGTCGCTATCCCCCACATCATCGAGCTCAACATCGGTCACGCCATTATTGCTGAGGCTCTGTTTATCGGCCTGGAGCAGGCGGTGATAAAAATGAAAGCATTGCTTGTCCCCAAGCCAATAAATAAATGATATTTGGTATCGGCACCGATATTGTTTCATATGCACGCATTCAGGCTGTGCATGAGCGATATGGGGAACGCTTCGCACGCCGCATACTTAGCCCGCAGGAGTTGCTGGAATATTTCAAACACACACAACCCGGCCATCTGTTGTTTAGGCGGTTTGCCGCCAAAGAAGCGCTATCCAAGGCGGTGGGTATTGGATTGCGCTCACCGATTACATTTCAACGCATTACTGTTTCGCATGATAATTTGGGCAAGCCAATTTTTGTATTTGATGCGAAATTGGCAACGTATCTGCGTCAATTGGGAATTACCCATCATCATCTCAGCATCAGTGATGAACGCGACATGGCTATTGCTTTTGTGGTGTTGGAGTTTAATGGGGCCGAAACAGTAAATTTGGATGCATGACAAGGAGTGTAACAATGGGAATTGGTCCGGTAATGCTGGACGTTGCGGGTACAGTTTTGACAACGGAAGATATAACGCGACTACGCCACCCTTTGACTGGTGGCGTTATTCTATTTACTCGAAATTTTGAATCAACACGGCAACTGACGGAGTTGACTACCGCTATTCACGCGGTTCGTAACCCGCAGCTGTTAATTGCAGTGGATCACGAGGGTGGACGGGTACAGCGTTTTCGGGAAGGATTCACCCGCATTCCACCGATGCGCGAATTGGGCAATATCTGGGATGAACATCCCAGGCGTGCCAAACATCTGGCACAACAAATAGGTTTTGTATTGGCCGCAGAATTGCGCGCCTGTGGCATCGACTTCAGCTTTACTCCCGTATTGGATGCGGATTACGGCAGCAGCGGTGTGATTGGCGATCGCGCTTTTCATGCTGACCCACAAGCCATTGCTGAGCTGGCGCATAGTTTGCTCACAGGCTTAAGGCGCGCGGGCATGCAGGCAGTGGGCAAGCATTTTCCGGGGCATGGTTATGTGCGTGCAGATTCTCATCAGGAAACCCCTCAAGATGATCGTGAACTTGCCGATATGGAGATGTGTGATCTGATTCCATTTCGTCAAATGGTGAATTTTGGATTAACGGCGATCATGCCCGCGCATGTGATTTATTTTAAAGTGGACAAATACCCTGCCGGTTATTCCAGCGTTTGGTTGAAGGATATTTTGCGTGGTGCATTGGGTTTTGAAGGCTGCATTTTTAGCGATGATTTAACCATGGAAGGTGCGACTGGAGCAGGCGGAGTGGTACAACGTGCTGAATCTGCGCTCCATGCGGGTTGTGACATGGTGTTGATTTGCAATAGCCCGTCAGGTGCGGATGAATTATTGGCCGGGTTGAAATGGGAAATGCCAGCGGTCAGCAGGGCACGGTTGGCGCATATGCGCGGCAAGGCGCATCCCAGCTCGTTGGTCCATCTGCATGGTCAAGCCGAGTTTGTCAAGGCAGTACATGAGATTGCCGGTATAGGTTCGGGGACTGCGGAGTTGCCATTGGTCTGAAATAATTCAGTGTTTACACAGTAGTCAGGAATTATGATTACAAAAACGACGCTGAGACCTGCCTTAAATAAGGATCATGTGTTTTCATAAATACTGGCTTGTGAGTAATACAGATTTGCCCAGATAATCTTGTACCAAGTTAAGTTCCGGAGAGAGTAAATGTTTAACGGGAAGCTGGGAAGGTAAAAATGGAAAATATACTGAAACTTGATGCGATCATGGGACGCGATGGAGTGGGATCTTCCGGAGTAGAAGCAACAGTTATGCACTCAGTGGCTGATCTGGATATTCGGTTATTTGCCAGAATTTTTGACACGATACATGAGGGGGTGATCGTGTCGGATGCTGAAAATAACATTGAATTTGTTAACCCGGCCTTCACCCAGATTACTGGATACACCCGGGAGGAGGTGTCGGGAAAAAATATGTATATGTTGTACTCCGGTTTGATGGAGGAACCGCTGTACCGTTTCATGTGGCATTCCATCAATGAGACGGGACGCTGGCAAGGCGAGATGGCGAATACCCATAAAAACGGAACAAGTTACGTCGAATGGCTGAGCATTCACACGTTGAAGGATGAGCAGGGTCTAGTCAGCCACTATATTACTATATTCTCGGACATCAGCGAACGCAAAACAGCTGAAGCACGTTTGGTTTACATGGCCAAGCATGATGTGTTGACTGATCTGCCCAATCGTGTGCTGTTGCAGGATCGCTTGACCCAAGCCATCATTCAGGCTGAGCAGGAAAAATGTAGTGTGGCAGTAATGCTGATGGATATTGACCGCTTCAAAGTTGTAAACGATGCGCTCGGACATTTGGTTGGTGACAAGCTTTTGCAGGAGGTGGCTAATCGCATACGAGAAACTGTGCGCGTTGTTGACACGGTCAGCAGGCAGGGCGGTGATGAGTTTGTCATCATGTTGCCGAACATTATTCAGACCAGCATTCTCGATACTATCGCGCCTGAACTGTTAAAAGCTGTGTCGGCGCCATACTTAATTAATGGCAATGAAATTGAAGTGACCACCAGCATTGGCATCAGCTTATACCCGAATCATGGGCAGGATAGTGATGTCCTGCTTAAACATGCGGACGCTGCAATGTACTACGCCAAAGAAGTTGGTCGCAATAATTATCAATTCTTCACCAGAGAAATGAGGGAGCGCGCCCAGGAACATATGGCGATAGAAAAAAAGCTGCGCCGCGCTTTGGAACGCAATGAACTTTGTTTGCATTATCAACCTCAAGTAGATTTGAGGAATGGCCAAATTATTGGCGTAGAGTCTTTGTTACGCTGGAATCATCCGGAATCTGGCATGATTTCACCGGGACAATTTATTCCGGTTGCAGAAGAAAATGGCATGATCGTGCCTATTGGGGAATGGGTATTGCTGGAAGCATGCCGCCAAAATCAGGTCTGGCGGGAAATGGGATTTCCTGAAATTACTATGGCGGTGAATTTATCTGCCGTGCAATTCCGGCAGAAAAATTTGGGCAATGTAATCGTCGCGGCCCTGTATAAATCCGGACTGGACGCATCCGGTTTGGAGCTGGAAATTACCGAAGGTGCGGTGATGCAGGATGCTGAATCTGCCATTTCACTATTGCGGGTGTTGAAAGATTTTGGGGTCAATTTATCGATAGATGATTTTGGTACAGGGTATTCCAGCCTGAGTTACCTCAAAAAGTTTCCAATCAACAAACTTAAAATCGACCAATCTTTTGTGCGCGATGCCACCATTGATTCAGACGATGCTGCCATCACCAGCACTATCATCAGCATGGGTCGCAACCTGAAATTAAAAGTCATCGCTGAGGGTGTGGAAACGGCAGAACAACTGACTTTTCTCAAGCAGCATGGCTGTGATGAAATGCAGGGTTATTTGTTCAGCCGACCCATATCAGCTGAGCAATTTTCTCGCTTGATGGCTTCAGCACGGGAAAGTAATGGGCAGTGGCATTACGATAATTAAGGAACTCTTACTGCATAACCCTTCTGTCTTCCGCTGACAGGATGGTGGATGCCTGCCTTTAATATCGGCAAACCAAATCTTCGCATAGTCACTGTGCAGTGTTTCCTTATGGGATGATGAATAGCGTGAGCTGTATCGCAGGCTTTGCCATTTCTCTCTACACTTGCGATAATTCACTCATCTTCAATTGAATGAAGACGGCCTCTGGTGAATACACCATTTGCGAATCCCAATACTTCCCATCAGTCATGAGCGAATTGCAGATTAGTCTTCTGGGCATAGGCGTTGTTGTGGTACTGCTCATATACATTTACAGTTGGTGGCAGCAGCGTGGCTATCAGCAGAAATATCAGGAGACTTTCAAGCGGGAGCACGCGGACATTTTATATGACGTGCCAGAAAAAGATGCGCGCCACAATTTTAGTCAGGGTACGTATCCAGAATCAGCCCAAACGCAGGACATGCAACCGACGGCGACACGGTTTCAGACAGTCACCCCTGCCGTGTTCTTAACTTCAACAGTGTTAGATGAACAAAAATCAGCCAGCGCAGTTTTGATGGAAAGTGGCTGTGCGTTGTTGGGAGATACTACGGATTACATAATCGAAATTAAGCTGGATCGACCGAACGGGGTGGAGATGTTAACCAGTCTGTGGACCAGACGGTTCGATTTCGAACATGACATCATGATTTGTGGACTGAATGGGGAGAGTAATACTTGGGAGAAAGTGATGGCGGAAAGCACCTTGCATTACGCCGCATTTAAACTGGCACTGCAATTGGTTAAGCGTTCTGGCGCAGTGTCTGAACCCAAGTTGGCGCGGTTCAGGGACATGGTGAGTAGCCTCAGCACTAAACCTGCTGATCGAATAATCGTGCCTGAGGTGGGCATTGCTGCCGCACGCGCTTTAAAGTTGGATGAATTCTGTATCACGGTTGATTGCGTCATCGGGTTGAATTTGTTGCCGGATAATCAGCATCCTATTCCCGGCTCGGAAGTCGCGGAGGTATGTGAGCGGCATGGCTTTGTACTACAAACAGATGGGGCTTTTCATTTGCTGGATAAACGCGGTCACATACTGTGCAGTCTGGCCAGTATGGATAGTATTTTATTTCAATACCATACGTTGGGGCAGCATGAAGTCAGCGGCGTGACGTTATTGCTGGACGTGCCGCTCACGGAGCAACCCGTGCAACGTTTTGACCAAATGGTGGAAGTGGCGCGGGAAATGGCCAAGCAATTCAAGGCCAGTATCGTTGACGATCATCGCAAAATGCTTGCAGAAGACAGCTTCGTACTAATACGCGAACAAATTACAGCCATTGAAACCAAAATGACGCACGAAAATATTGTTCCTGGCAGTGCGCAGGCGCGCAGGTTGTTTTCTTGAGAAGGTACATTTGTGACATATAGGAAAAATCAAGATCTGAAAAATATATCTTGACGCGGGATAAATCCCCACTTAACCTTCGAGGTTTAAGTAACAACATTGATTTTATCTGTTACGCACAGACTGTAATTGGTGCAAATGCGAAGGAAGTTTTTGAGGACTCAGTGGGTACTGAATAACTTCGCTGACTTCGCAGAGGCTAATTAGTGACACGGTTGTGGCACATTCCACCCGGTGATAAATAAAATGAATTCCTCAGTAATGGCTCGTATCACTCTGTTACGGGCAGAAATTGAGAAGCATAATCGGCATTATTATGTGCTCGATGCGCCGCTCATTTCTGATGCGGAATATGACCGGCTTTTTCGCGAGTTGCAGCATCTCGAAGCACAGCATTCCGAGCTGCAAAGCCCCGATTCACCTACTCAGCGTATTGGCGCACCCCCGCTGAAATTCTTTGCCGAAGTGGTACACCGCACCCCCATGCTGTCTTTGCAGAACGCCCTGAGCGAGGACGAGGCACGCGCGTTTGACACGCGCATGGTGCAGGCGTTGGGTGAGGCGGAAATTGAGTATGCGGTTGAACCAAAATTCGACGGGCTGGCAATTTCATTGACTTACGAACAGGGCGTATTCAAGCAGGGTGCAACGCGCGGCGATGGCGGTGTGGGAGAAGATGTGACGCAGAATTTACGCACGGTGCGAACCATTCCATTGCGTTTGCGCCGGAATATTTCCTTTATTGAAGTGCGCGGCGAAGTGTTGATGATGAAACGTGATTTTGCCGAATTGAATCGCCAGCAGGGAGAACGGGGTGAAAAATTATTTGTTAACCCGCGCAATGCCGCAGCAGGTTCTTTGCGGCAGTTGGATTCGCGCATTACCGCACAACGGCGGTTGAGTTTCTTCGCGTATGGGGTAGGTGCCGTGACAGGTGAAACATTGCCCGCTACCCATGCCGCACAGATGACGTTTTTGCACGATCTGGGCTTCCCTGTACCATTGGAGAGGCGTGTGGTGAAAGGAATACAGGGTTTGCTGGCCTACTATCATGCAATCGGCGCACAGCGCCCCGGTTTGCCTTATGACATCGACGGCGTGGTGTATAAGGTAAATGCCATTACTCAACAGGAACACTTGGGTTTTGTGTCGCGCGCACCACGCTTTGCCATCGCGCATAAATTCCCTGCGGAAGAAGCCCTGACCACTGTGCTGGATATTGAAATTCAGGTCGGTCGCACCGGCGCGCTCACGCCCGTGGCCAGACTTGCGCCGGTGTTTGTCGGCGGGGTAACCGTTACTAATGCCACTTTACATAATGAAGATGAATTGCGCCGCAAGGATATACGTATCGGCGATACGGTGATTGTGCGGCGGGCGGGAGATGTGATTCCAGAAGTGGTGCGCGTGCTGTTGGAAAAACGTCTCCCCACAGCACGGGAATTTGTCATGCCACAGCAATGTCCGGTGTGCGGTGGACAGGTCAGCAGACAAGCGGATGAGGCAATTTTGCGGTGCAGTAACGGCTTGTACTGCCCGGCGCAGCGTAAAGAAGCGCTGTTGCATTTTGCCAGCCGCCGCGCGTTGAACATCGAAGGACTGGGGGACAAGATAGTCGAACAACTGGTTGATTTAGAAATGGTGCATACGCCGGTTGATCTGTATCACTTGAGCCTGGGAAAATTAGCCGCGCTGGAACGCATGGGTGAGAAATCCGCATCTAATTTACGCAACGCAATCGAGCGCAGCAAATCCACCACCCTCGCACGATTGATTTATGCCCTGGGCATTCGCAATGTGGGTGAGGCGACAGCCAAAGAGCTGGCGCGTCACTACGTGACTCTGGATAATTTCATGAATGCCAACCGTGAAAGTTTGCAATCGGTGTCCGATATTGGCCCGATTGTAGCGCAGAGTATTGTGGATTTTCTGGGTGAGTCGCATAATCGCGAAGTTATCACACAGTTAAGAAATGCAGGACTAAGCTGGAATGAAACAGAACAATTAGATAATGTTCCGGGCAGGCGGCCTTTGGCGGGCAAAATTTTTGTATTGACTGGCACGGTATCAGGCATGAGTCGGGAGGAGATTAAGGAAAAATTAGAAGCGCTTGGTGCGCGGGTCAGCGGTAGCGTATCGCAAAAAACAGATTATCTGGTGGCCGGTGACGAGGCAGGCAGCAAACTCATCAAAGCGCGGAAATTGAATGTGCAGGTATTGGATGAACAACAGGTGTTACAACTTCTTCGTGTGTGAATTTTTAAAGTAGGATGTACAAGCAGTTATGGTAAATGATCTTGATAATATGATAAGTAATCTTCGCGTATCAATGATTGTGGAATGCCGAATTTTAATTTTGGATGACGACATTATTACACTGACTTTTATGAAAAACATTTTAAATAAAATCGGTGTAACAAATATTGAAACAGCAGGGAATGGCAAACAAGGATTGGCGATTTTAGAGAAGTCCCTGCCGGATTTGCTGCTGTGTGATCTGGGTATGCCCGAGATGGATGGGGTGGAGCTTTTGCAGGAACTTAGCCAAAAGGGTTTTAAGGGCGGTGTTATTTTGATTTCCGGGTTACATGCAGAAATGTTGAGTGGCATGGAACTCTTGGCGCGCAAGCTGGGGTTAAACATATTGGGGATATTGCCCAAGCCGGTTGCTAGCGATCAACTGTTTCCCATGCTGGTTGATTTTTGTTGTCAACCAGGCAAGCGTTTGTAGGCGTGGTCATTGAATAACTGGCGGGTCTGTCAGGCTCCTGCTCCGCCCCTTTAATACGACGGTTAATTACGATAGTGCTTATGCACTGGCGTAGAATGATCATTCTTTAATTCCCTTTTCGTATATGACCACTGTTCGCACCCGTTTCGCTCCCAGTCCTACCGGTTATTTACATATTGGTGGCGCGCGCACCGCGCTTTTTTCCTGGGCGTATGCACGCAAGTATGCTGGCATTTTTATTCTGCGTATCGAAGATACTGATGTGGAGCGCTCCACCCCTGCGGCAGTGCAGGCGATTTTGGATGGCATGGCGTGGCTGAATCTGCAATACGATGAAGGTCCGTATTATCAGATGCGCAGCATGGATCGCTATAAGACAGTCATTCAAAATATGCTGGAGCGGGGGTTGGCCTATTATTGCTACGCATCACCGGATGAATTGGAAGCCATGCGGGAAGCGCAACGCGCGCGTGGCGAGAAACCGCGCTATAACGGTCGCTGGCGACCAGAGCCGGGCAAGGTATTGTCTGCGCCACCTGCCGGGATTAAGCCTGTGGTGCGTTTTAGAAATCCCGTCGCAGGAACCGTGAGGTGGAATGATCTGGTTAAAGGCGTGATTGAATTTGATAATGCAGAACTGGATGATTTGATTATCGCGCGCAGTGATGGCACGCCGACTTATAATTTTTGTGTGGTGGTGGATGATTGGGACATGAGAATTACCCACGTCATACGCGGCGATGATCATGTTAATAATACGCCGCGACAAATTAACATTCTCAATGCGCTGGGTGCACAGGTGCCGCAATATGCGCATCTGTCCATGATTTTGGGCGATGACGGGCAAAAGTTGTCCAAGCGGCATGGTGCGGTCAGCGTCATGCAATATGAACAGGACGGCTATTTGCCGGAAGCCGTAATTAACTATTTGGCGCGTCTGGGCTGGTCACACGGCAATGATGAAATTTTTTCGGCGGAGCAGTTTTGCGCGTGGTTTGATCTGGATCACATCACCGCATCTGCCGCGCAATTTAATACCGGGAAATTGAACTGGCTTAACCAGCATTACCTGAAGTGTGCGGACAATGGGCGGCTGGCTGACATGGTGCGACAAAGACTTCAGATGCGTGGTGTGGAAGTGACAATCGCCCCTGCTTTGCAAAATGTCGTGGCGTTGTACAAGGAGCGCATCGTGACGATCAATGAGCTAACCGACCTGGCGGAAATCTTTTATATCGAAATCCATCCCGATCCGCAATTGCTGTCCACGCATTTGACAGCGGAGGTCGTGCCAGCGATACAGGAATTTGTGGCGCGCTTGCAGGATATAGCGTGGGAAGCGTCAGCCATGTCCGCACTGATTAAGGAAGTGATTGGCAAGTACGGTCTGAAAATGCCCAAGCTGGCCATGCCGCTACGCGTAATGCTCGCCGGGCAAACACAGACCCCTTCGGTGGATGCGCTGTTGGCATTGTTTCCGCGCGAGCTGGCTGTAGCGAGGATTAAGCGACATATATAGCAGCCATAAAAATCAACCGATGGAGCGAATGCTCAAAAAAGTTCTTCTGCAAACCCGGAAAGTGCAACCGGTTCAGATCATCACAGTTGATGTGCGGAGACTTTTGCTATAATCCGCCCCTTTTTTATCTTACCGCGATTTCTTATTAGTTACTCCATGAGCATGCCGATTAAGTTATGACCACTTTGACCTGGATCATTGCAGCCACCGCATTGGGGGGCGTGTTGAGTGTGTTGTGTGCGGCGGCATTTTCACTGAATGGGCGCACCCATCTATATCTCAATGGTATGGTTAGTTATGCCATAGGCGCGTTATTGGGCGCTGTGTTTTTGAATATTTTGCCAGAGGCCATGACGCTCACAAAAAATATAACCGTGTTAAGCGCAACGGTGCTATTTGGCATTTTATTATTTTTTGTTTTGGAAAAACTGGTGTTGTGGCGCCACTGCCACCATGAGCATTGTGAAGCGCATG
>JBEBGP010000361.1:0-4592 GCA_040081045.1 Candidatus Nitrotoga sp. | reverse complement strand
CAATCAATGGGGCGCTCCATTGCCTCATTAAGCAATGTAATATTACTGGACTGGCGACCCAAGCAGATGAACCGGATTTGTTCGATTGAATATGAGAATTGAGGATATAAAAAAAGCGGTCTGCTCCACCCTTTGCGCGAATGTGAATGTCATTGAGCGCGGCGAGGGTCTGCTTTTCATTTCAACACCTTTCATTTTTTCCGATGGGGACGCCTATTCCATATACTTGAAACCCCTGCAAACAGGGGGGTTCCGCATTACCGACATGGGTGGAACACTCATGCACCTCAGCTACGAAAATGACATAGACAAATTCCGCGAAGGCACGCGCGGCAAAGTATTCAGCCAGATACTTTCCGAAATGGATTTGTTCGAGGACGAGGGGGAGTTTTACGTTGACACGCCTGCGGACAAATTAGGCGTCGGCATATTTCAGTTCGGCCAAGCACTCACCCGGCTGTATGATCTGACATTCCTCAATCGCATTCGCGTTGAAAGCACCTTCTATGAAGACTTGCGTGAAAAACTGCGCGGTTACGTGGATGCGGAACGCATCCATGAAAACTACGTAGTGCCCAACGTAGCCAACGCCAGCGATTATCCCGTGGACTACTTCATCGAGGGCGGCGCACAACCCCTCTACCTGTTCGGCGTTCCCAGCAAGGATAAGGCGCGACTTGCCACCATTATCCTGCAACACCTGAACACGGCGGAAATTGATTTCAACTCGATGGTCATCTTCCAGAACGCGCCCGACATCCCCTCCCGCGACCTCAGCCGCTTGATGAACGCTGCCAATGACATGATCGCCTCGATAGACTCGTCGGACGACTTCGAGCGAAAATTGCTGCGGCGCGTCAAATAGCTTTACTCCAACTCGCCGCGAAACGCTTTGGCCAACAAGGAAGGCTGGCCTTCATCGCAATGAGTAGATTTTGGGGGGTGAGAGGATTGTCATCTCAAAGCCTGAGTGCTTCTGAAACTCTTTTACACGCAGTATCAACACCCATAGCCTGCTGAGCCTCCTGCATCTTATTTCGACTTCTGACTGCATGATCGAGAAATTTCTGCCGTCTGTCAGCGTCAAGATTGGCGACGAGATTGCTGCCAGTACCCGCCAGATCAAATACCTCCACGGCCCACCCGTTAAGCGACATCCCATATTTATTAGTCCAAGAATATGCTTGGGCTTTGCCATCTAAGTACGCCATAAAATCGAAGAACCTAAGCAGCCCATCCTCCAGGCTTGGAATGTCCACCTCTTGAAACAAGCGCGCTGCCATCGTCTCAACAATAAATGACTTAAAATTTGCAGTGCTGGGTAAATTTGAATTCCAGTTCTTTAGCAGCTTAACCAGCGGCTTAAAATTTCCGTTTCTGGCTTGATTGATTTTGGTGGCAATATCCGAATGCTGCTTCGGTGATGACTTGATCCAGTTGCCTGTTTCCGCATCAGGAACCAAAATCATTTGCCCTGTCGAATCAGCTTCGATTGCCGGGACAACATCAATATCCAAGCGATTCAGTTGCAGGCAAATAGACCGCCTTTGCGTTCTTACCGAGCTATTCGGATAGCGATAGCGAACTGCGTTGGCAAAGCTTCGCAATATAGTCTCTGGCGATGGTGTCGAAGAAAGCAGGCCGGTTTGCCATGCCAGTGGATTGACCACAAAGATAATGTCCACATCATCCAGCGGCGCTATCGCGGTATCTCGCGCATAACTACCGCTCAAATATGATGTTTTGATGCGACTGGCGAACTGTCCTGTGCAAAGAATATCTCGCAAATAATTGTGGCTGCGTACCGCGCCATCCTTTTGTGTTGGCGTGGGTTCAATTTTTTTCAGGTACTCCCAGATTGCAGATTCGCAGCTAGCCATTGCGCACACCTCATAAAAACTTTTCGTACTGTGCAAAATCCATCGCCGGTGCAGTTGCAAGGCTTCTTAAACGATGAATTAGTCGCATCAAGAAAAACACTAGCGCGGAATTACCGGTATTTACTTCCAAACGATTTATATCACCGTTGTCCGCATACCCAATATCGAAACCACCAGACCTTACAGCACAGCCAATTTCGAGCCGTTGTAGCGAATTCTTCCCAGTAAGTTCACGTTTGAGAAGCTCTCCCAGATTTGCGCCACCCTCAAGCGCAAGTACACCCGCAAGAATCTCGAAAGGTTTGCGTGCTGCATACTCGCCACCTGCATGTTGTATTGAGACACTGGTTCGCTTGAGCGTTCTCACGGATGCAGCTTTGTCGCAGGCGTAATCTAAATTCTGCCTGTTAATCTCTTGCTTTACTTCCAGCACACAGTACACACTCTCTGCAGGCACATAAATAGCACCTGCATGATTGAACAACAGCGGGGAATACTGCCGATCATGGATTACGATGTCTATCTGGTCGCTGCACTGGTCTTCGCTATCAACCACGAAAGCTTTGCTGACGCAGTAGCGTTGCGGCAGATACGCACTCAACAAATCGCGCCAGTTCAATTCACTGGCTTCCCCCTTTGTCCCCGGATGGCGAATGGCGGCGCGACCAACCTGAAGTCGTGTTTCCAATTCGTCTTGCAACGAAAGAAATACCTCCTTGAGATCAATCTGGCTCATTTATTCATCCTTACACATAGTGCGCCACAAAACACTTTTGCGCGCAGGCAAATAATCTGACTCCTAACGGAGACAATCACCTTTCGTTCGAATCTTAGAAGTACTGCAGAATCAGACATTATTTAGATCGATTTGTATGTCTCAAACCAGCTTACTCCGCCCGTGCAGGGGCAATCACTTCTCGATTACCATTACTCTGCATAGCCGTTACCACACCGGATTTTTCCATTTGCTCGATCAACCGGGCAGCGCGGTTATAGCCTATGCGTAGTTGGCGCTGCACCAGTGAGATGGATGCGCGCCGTGATTTGACGACGATTTCCACGGCTTGGTCATACAGCGCGTCGGCTTCGCCATCTTCGCCGCCCGCAACTTCGCCTGCACCGTCCTCCAGACCTTCTTCGGGTGTATCCAACACCCCTGCAACATATTGCGGCGCGCCCAGTGATTTTAAATATTGCGCGACACGATGCACTTCCTGATCGGACACAAACGCGCCATGCACACGCTGCGGATAGCCGCTGCCGGGTGGCAGATAAAGCATATCGCCCTGGCCTAGCAGGGCTTCCGCGCCCATTTGATCGAGTATGGTGCGTGAATCAATTTTGCTGGACACCTGAAATGCCACACGCGTGGGCACGTTGGCTTTAATCAATCCGGTAATTACATCCACCGATGGACGCTGTGTGGCCAACACCAGATGCACACCGGAGGCGCGCGCTTTTTGTGCCAGTCGCGCAATGAGTATCTCTATTTTTTTACCCACCACCATCATTAAATCCGCCAGCTCATCGACAAAAACAACTATGAACGGCAGTTCTTCCAATGCTTCGGGATGCTCGGGGGTCAGGGTAAACGGATTGGTTAACGGATTTTTGGATTTGATGCCGTCGCGAATTTTTTGGTTATAGCCCGCGATATTTCGCACGCCAAGTGATGCCATTAAACGATAGCGTTTATCCATTTCCTGCACACACCAATTCAACGCAGCGGCCGCCTGGCGCATGTCTGTCACCACGGGCGCGAGCAGATGCGGAATGTCATCATATACCGACAGCTCCAGCATTTTTGGATCTATCAGCAACAGGCGCACTTCCTTGGGCGTGGCCTTGTATAGCAGGCTCAAGATCATCGCATTGATCGCCACCGATTTACCCGAACCGGTTGTACCTGCCACCAACACATGCGGCATCTTTCCCAAATCTGCCACCACCGGCTTACCCGCAATGTCCTTGCCCATGGCCATTGTCAGCGGCGAATTCATATCCGCATAAGCCTGCGAGCCGAGAATTTCCGCCAATCGCACAATCTGTCTTTTCGGATTCGGCAGTTCCAGTGCCATATACGCCTTGCCCGGAATAGTCTCGACCAAACGGATGCTGACCACAGACAACGCACGCGCCAGATCGCGCACCAGGTTGGTAATCTGGCTGCCCTTCACCCCCACTGCCGGCTCAATCTCATAGCGCGTGATCACTGGTCCCGGATAGGCCGCCACCACCACCACTTGCACACCAAAATCCAGCAATTTGCGCTCGATTAAACGCGAGGTGAACGACAAGGTATCAGAGGATAGTGTTTCCACTTCGTGCGCGGGTTGATCCAGCAAATGCAGATGCGGCAAGGCCGAGTCGGGCAACTCGGCAAACCGTGGTGCCTGCATTTCTGCGCCTACACGCTTGGATTGTTCCACCTCCATCAACGCCTGCTCGATATGGATAGGCTGATGCTCCTCCACACGCTTTTTTTCTTCCCCCACCACCACAATGCGCTCGTCTACTGCGCGCGCGCCGATGCGTTTATCCTGCCAAATCTGCCAACGATTGATCACCCACCAATAAAATTTTTCAACCACAGCACCCGTACGATCGGTAAAGCGCACCCATGACAAGCCACTGAATATGCTAAACCCCGCTGCCATCAACACCAGCAAAAATAAAGTCGCCCCGATAAAACCTAAAATCCGCGCCAGCGCA
>JBEBGP010000136.1:0-4635 GCA_040081045.1 Candidatus Nitrotoga sp. | reverse complement strand
GGATATAGCGTTAATCACCGACAGGCGATCAATGGTTTTCAGCCGGTGCAATTCACCGCGCAAAAGTTCTGCGCCGATTAGTGTTAATGGCACTTTACTCATTTTTTACTCCCTCTGAAAATATCTTCCTAATTTGCCAGTCTTAAATGTTGCGATTGCAAATCATACACCTGCATCCCGGTTAAGTGCCGCATCCCCAAGCAAGCCGCACGCGCGCCCGCCAGTGTGGTGTAATAAGTCACGCGCCCTTGTAACGCTGCATGGCGCATCGAATAAGAATCCTGCATTGAGCTGCGATTACCGTGCACGGTGTTAATTATTAAACTGATCTCGCGGTTTTTAATCATATCAACAATATGCGGCCTGCCTTCGGCCACTTTGTTTACCACCGTGACCGCCACCCCCGCGTCGGCCAGTACCTGCGCCGTGCCGCGAGTCGCCAACAGGATAAAGCCCATGCTGTGCAGGCTTTTTGCCACCTCTACTGCACCCGGCTTATCCGCGCCGCGCACGCTGATGACTACTTTACCTGAGGCCGGCAATTTTACGCCTGCTGCCAATTGCGATTTTACAAACGCTTCGGCGAACGTGTCACCTACCCCCATGACCTCGCCGGTGGATTTCATTTCCGGCCCCAGAATGATGTCTACCCCGGGAAATTTAATGAACGGGAATACTGCCTCTTTCACAGAATAATAAGGTGGAATCACTTCACGCAAATGCCCCTGCTGCGCCAGACTGATCCCTACCATGCAGCGCGCGGCTACTTTAGCCAGCGGAATACCTGTTGCCTTGGACACAAATGGCACGGTGCGCGAAGCACGGGGATTCACTTCCAACACATACACCGTCTCACCCTGAATTGCGAACTGCACATTCATTAAGCCAACCACGTTCAGCGACATGGCCATCGCCCTGGTCTGGCGGCGCAACTCATCGCGCAATCCGGGTGACAAACTAAATGGCGGCAGTGAGCACGCCGAGTCACCGGAATGCACGCCCGCTTCCTCGATGTGCTCCATGATGCCGCCAATCAACACATCCACGCCGTCACATACCGCGTCCACATCCACCTCGATGGCATCGTTCAAAAATCTATCCAGCAATATCGGCATATGTTCCGGTGAAAATTTTGCACGCTCAACCGCATCACGCATATATCGCTCCAGGTCTAACTGGGCATGCACGATTTCCATCGCCCGCCCACCCAGCACATTGCTGGGGCGCATCACCAGCGGGTAACCAATTTCCTGCGCTGCCGCCATCGCTTCTTCAGTGTTAGTCACGGTGCGATTGGGCGGTTGTTTCAACCCCAATTTTTTCAGCATTTGCTGGAAGCGCGCCCGGTCCTCGGCACAATCTATCATGTCGGGCGTGGTGCCGATAATATTCACCCCGTTTTGCTCCAAGCCACGCGCCAGATTAAGCGGCGTTTGCCCGCCGTATTGCACAATCACGCCATCCGGCTTTTCTACCGCCACGATTTCCAGCACATCTTCCAGTGTCAGCGGCTCAAAATACAAACGATCTGAACTGTCATAGTCAGTGGAAACTGTTTCAGGATTACAGTTGACCATGATGGTTTCATAACCGTCTTCACGCAAGGCCAACGCGGCATGAACGCAACAATAATCAAACTCGATGCCCTGTCCGATACGATTGGGGCCGCCACCCAGCACCATAATTTTTTTGTTACGGGTCGGTTGCGCCTCGCACTCTTCTTCATAAGTTGAATAAAGATAAGCGGTATGGGTAATAAACTCTGCCGCGCAGGTGTCCACACGCTTGAATACCGGGCGCACACCCAACTCATGACGGCGCTTGCGCACGGCACTGCCGTCTCTACCGGCAGCCAGCAAATGTGCCAGGCGCATATCAGCAAAACCACACCGCTTCAACTGACGCAACTCATCCGCACTCAGACTATGCAGCGCACGGCCATCCAGTGCCCGCTCGCGTTTCACAATATCCTCGATCTGCACTAAAAACCACGGGTCTATCTTGCTGTAATTAAACACCTCTTCCACGCTCATACCGAAACGGAAGGCATCGCCCACCGCCCAAATGCGATTCGGTCCCGGAGCGCGCAGTTCTGCTTCAATTTCCTCGGGTGAAAAAAAACATTCGTCCAAGCCGTTTGAGCTCACTTCCAGGCCGCGTAACGCTTTTTGGAAAGACTCCTGAAAGGTACGCCCAATAGCCATCACCTCGCCCACCGATTTCATTTGCGTGGTCAAACGATCATCGGCTTGGGGAAATTTTTCAAATGCGAAGCGTGGAATTTTGGTTACGACATAGTCAATGCTCGGCTCAAATGAAACGGGTGTTGCGCCGCCTGTTATTTCATTTTTAAGTTCATCCAGCGTGTAACCCACAGCAAGCTTGGCTGCCACTTTGGCAATGGGAAAACCGGTCGCTTTGGAAGCCAGCGCAGAGGAGCGCGACACGCGCGGATTCATTTCAATCACTACCATGCGTCCATCCGCCGGATTAATGGCAAACTGCACGTTCGAACCGCCGGTATCCACCCCAATCTCACGCAAGACCGCAATGCTGGCATTACGCAAAATTTGATATTCCTTGTCAGTCAGGGTTTGTGCGGGTGCTACGGTAATAGAATCCCCGGTATGCACGCCCATCGGATCCAGATTTTCAATCGAGCAGATGATAATGCAATTATCGGCGCGGTCCCGCACCACCTCCATCTCAAACTCTTTCCAGCCCAGCAATGATTCTTCAATCAACAATTCCTTGGTGGGGCTGGCCTCCAGGCCGCGCTCGCAAATCTCCACAAATTCTTCACGGTTATAAGCAATGCCGCCACCCGAGCCACCCATCGTAAATGAAGGGCGAATAACTGTTGGAAAACCCAGCACCTGCTGTACTTGCAAGGCTTCTTCCATGCTATGCGCGATTACCGATCGCGCCGAAGCTAAACCAATCCGCGTCATGGCCTGCTTGAATTTTTCACGATCTTCCGCCATGTCAATGGCATCACGCGACGCGCCGATCATTTCTACACCGTACTTTTCCAGTACGCCGTGTCTGGCCAAATCCAGCGCACAATTCAGCGCGGTCTGCCCGCCCATCGTTGGCAGAATTGCATCCGGTTTTTCTTTGGCAATAATTTTTTCAACCATGCGCCAGGTGATCGGTTCAATATATGTGGCATCGGCCATGTTGGGATCGGTCATGATGGTGGCCGGGTTGGAATTCACCAGAATGATGCGATAGCCTTCCTCACGCAGTGCCTTGCAGGCTTGTGCGCCGGAGTAATCAAACTCGCAGGCCTGACCGATAATAATAGGGCCCGCGCCTATGATTAGAATGGATTTGATGTCGGTACGTTTTGGCATTTGTATTAAGAAGGGGGAAGGGATAAAGGTGAAGGGTCGGAGCACTCGGGTTTCACCCTTCTCCCCTCCCCCTTTCCCCTTCTCCAAATCCCTCTTATTTCCTTTTCTCTATCAGCCGAATAAATTGATCAAACAAATAATCCGCATCCTGTGGTCCCGGACTGGCTTCGGGGTGACCTTGAAAACAAAAAGCGGGTTTGTCGGTCAACTCAAACCCCTGCAATGTTTTATCGAACAATGAAATGTGCGTCACGCGGGCATTGCCGGGCAATGACGTGGCATCGACTGCGAAACCGTGGTTCTGGCTGGTGATCATCACTTTTTTGGTTTGTAAATCTTGCACTGGGTGATTTGCACCGCGATGTCCGAACTTCATTTTGAGTGTCCTGGCACCCAACGCCAAACCCATAATTTGATGGCCCAGGCAAATACCAAACAATGGAATCCCGATTTCCAGGAAGTGTTGTGTAGCAGCAATGGCATAATCACACGGCTCAGGATCGCCGGGACCATTGGACAAAAATATGCCGTCCGGTTTCAGCGCCAACGCCTCTTTTGCACTGGTGCGTGCGGGCACGACGGTAATCTTGCAACCCCGCTCCGCCAGCTTGCGCAGAATGTTGTACTTCACGCCAAAATCGTAGGCCACGACATGCAAGGTAGAATCTTCCGCTGTCCGGTAGCCACCTGCTTGCAATTTCCAAGTTCGTTCGTTCCATTGATAGGGTTGGTTGCAACTTACCTCTTGCGCCAAGTCCATGCCACTTAATCCGGCAAATGCGCGGGCTGCCTGCAAGGCGGCAACATGATCCGTGCCCGTTGCAATACAACCGTTCTGTGCGCCTTTGGTGCGTATTAGCCGAGTTAATTTGCGCGTATCAATATCCGCAATCGCAACAATATTATTGGCCTTCAGATAATCCGAAAGGGACTGGGTGCTACGCCAGTTGCTCACCGCCATGGATAAATCACGGATAACCAGACCACTGACGAAACTGCGGCGCGCCTCGATGTCCTCTTCATTGACCCCAACATTGCCAATGTGCGGATAGGTCAGCGTGACGATTTGTTTACAATACGAAGGGTCGGTGAGAATTTCCTGATAGCCCGTCATCGAAGTGTTAAAAACCACTTCACCTACTCCAAGCCCGGTTGCGCCGATGGCAATACCTTTAAACACCGTCCCATCGGCAAGCACAAGAATGGCGGGGTTTAATTGCGACACCTGTTACTCCCCCAAATGATGTTTAATTCCAATTCCATTTTATCAGTGCTACTG
>JBEBGP010000186.1:0-16715 GCA_040081045.1 Candidatus Nitrotoga sp. | reverse complement strand
ATGAATAATGCCGGATGCGGCAGTCATCCACTGCACATCACCCGGGCCAATCACGCCTTTATTACCAACCGAATCCGCATGTTCAATTTCGCCCTGAAAAGCGATGGTGACTGTTTCGAATCCACGATGCGGATGTGGCCCCACACCACGCCGTGCTTCAGTCGGCGTGAAGTCGTGCGGGCCACCATAATCAAACATCAGGAAAGGACTGATCTCCCGCGTAAACGCCGTGTCGGCAAATACTGCACGCACCGGAAAGCCATCTCCCACCCAATGCCCACGACGTGGTGCACGCAACAGTTTCTTTATTTTTTTCATACTTTAAATCTCCAGAATTATTTATCAATTTTCTGGGTTTATCATAACGCTGATTTGATGATGTTTGATGTAAAAATTCTAGTGATGAAACTCCAGTAAATCATCCAGCCAACATTTCCAATGTTGATATTTTTCAAGCAAGTGATGCATATCCGCATGTGCTGTTATTTTTTCACTATATTTATCACACGATAATGTCATGCCGCTGGCAAGTAGGGCTGCGCCATACAAACTGGTTTCTTTCTGATCTGGCCGATAAACATCGCACGGCAGGCATTGGGCTATGCCTTGTTGCAGACATTTTATTTCAGATAAACCGCCCGATAGATACACGCGTTTGAGCGGTGCGTAGCGGTGAAAATCTTCCACAATGCGCGTGACGCGGAAAATGATCGCCTCCAGCAGCAAGGTGGCAATTTGCTTGTCTGGCAGGTGCTCTGTTGATTGTGAAAAAGTGAGTCCTATATCTGCACGAAAATAGGGCGCACCCATGCCACTGGGTTCAGCCAGACAAAAAATTTCCTTTAGTGCAACATCTTTTTCCAGCGTACATTCGTTGACAGGATAGGGTGCGAGCGCTACTGCTATGGAGTTGAGTGTTCCCTCGCAAGCAGTGTAAGCACACTGGTTTTCGTCCTGATAGACCAGGGTGGTTAAATATTCGCCTGGTTTTACAGATGCAATATTTTGGGTCGCTGTCCCGTGCAAATATCGTATGACAAATCCGCCCGTACCGAGATTGATTAGCGCTTCTGAATTATCTTTGCTCAGCGTGGCGATGAGTGCGGCAGATTGATCGGCCACGTTGGCTTGCAGGGTCAGGTCATTTTTTATGCCCGTAATATGCAGCGGTAAATTGAGCGCTACCGATGGTTTGATCTGCGGCAGGATGGGCAACGGAATGTCAAATAGCAGACACAACTCAGATGACCATTGCTGACGCCGGATATCCATTAACAAGGTACGCGCTGCCATAGAGGCATCGGTGATGTAATATCGGTCTTGCGTCCAGTGCCAGATGAGAAATGTATCCAGAGTGCCCAGCAGTAATTCACCCCGTTTCAGTCGTGCACGCAAATTATTATTCAGCATAGTTGATAACTTGGGTGCGAAATAATAAGGCGTTAAGCGCAATCCGGTGAGGGCGTGGATTAAATTATTGGATTCCTGCAGTGCCTTACAACTGGACGCACCACGATTGTCCTGCCATGAAACAAGTGGCGTGACTGGCTGACCGCCGATTTTTTCCCAGATTAAAAATGAGGAGCGCTGGCTGCATATACCCAATACTGCATTCGCATATCGGGTTTGCGTCAAGCAATCGCGCAACGCGCGTTCGGCAATTTTTACATATTCCAGCGCATCGCTTTCGTAGCGCCCATTGTTACCTGTGATGGGCGCGGCTGCGTAAGAAACGATGTCACTTAATTTCCCTTGCTGATCTAACATGCCAGCTTTGATGGAGGTGGTACCAAGGTCTAAGGCAATCGTTGAAGTATTGTGAGTGGTGTTCATGTGATGCTATTCAGACTTGCGGACACTTCTTGGTTGATAGTTTGCTTGTCCCACATCATGATAGGGGCAACGGTTTGGGCGATGGTCTGTATATCCTGTTCAGTTAATTTTGCCAAGATGAGTAATGGTAAGCGCCGCCGCAGCAGATCTGGTAGATGCAATACCATTTCGTGACCCGCACAAAATAATAAGTCGGCAGCGATCAATGGGACACCCGACACAATACGCCTTGCCAACTGCGGGTCATCTTTCAACATCTCAAATATCCGGGTTACGCGCTGGCCGTGACGGCGCACCAACCATAAACTGCTTTCCTGATCGACCCCCAGGCGTACCGCCTGCAGGCTGCTCATGCGTATCCATTCATGGTCGCGTGCTGCTTCATCCTGTATGGATTCACCCGGTGCAGAGTGTCCGGCAGGCGCCCAGGGGAAACGCTTTCCAAGCGTGGCACATGCCTGTACTTTACCGAGTTGGGCGCAGATGTTATTCACTATACTGGCCGCATCTTCTCGAGCCGAGGTGATTTTCCCCCCAACTGAATAATGCACACCATTGGCTGCCGTTCTCAGTTCCCAATCACGGCTGATGGATGAAGGTGCACCCTGTTTGCCTGGCGCATTTCCGCTACCTTTCAGCACGCGCAACCCGGCATAGCTATTCACAATATCCGTCCGTGTCCAAGCGGTTCTCAGAAAACCATTGACCGCAGCCAGCAGATAATTAACATCAGCCTCTTCTACTGCCACTCGTTCGATGTCGCCGCGATAATCACTATCGGTTGTGCCAACCAGTGTCATGCCATACCAGGGGATGATAAAAAACACGCGCCCATCCGATTGGGCTGTGAGTAGCAACGCATCGTTCACCCCAGTCGCAGGCAGCACCAAATGTACACCCTTGGTCAGGCGGCTGCCGCACTCTCCCGCCTGCCATTGACCCGTTGCATAAACTATCTGACGCGCATGAATATCCACGGTTTGTGTGCTGAGTTGATCCTGTACGGTCGCGCCGATTGCCCTGCCTTCTGTCTCAATCAGCTTGGTTAATTTGCAATAATTCACACACACTGCGCCTGCCTGTGTGGCACCATCAATTAACTCCAGTACCAATCTCGCATCATCGGTCTGTGCATCAGCGTAAATAAATCCGCTGTTTAAATTGGAATGTTTTAGGAAGGGAAAGCGCACGCAAAAATCTTCGCGCTTGAGGTAGTGGTGTTTTAAATCCTGATTCAGTCTGGTCGCGAGAAAATCGTAAATCATTAAACCGGCTTTTAATTGCAGCGATCCAATGCGGCCATTCGCATATACGGGCACACCAAAATGCAATGGCCACACACGGTGCGGTGCGACAATTAGCAACATATCGCGCTCGGCCAGCGCTTTCTTGACTAATTTAAAATCAAATGATTCCAGATAACGCAGTCCGCCATGAATCAATTTGCTGGAGGCGGAAGAAGTGGCATTTGCCCAATCGCTTTGCTCAACAATGGCCACACGCAAGCCGCGTAGCGCAGCGTCATATGCAACCCACGCTCCGTAAATGCCACCGCCACAAACAAGCAGGTCAAATTTCCGGTTGATTAACGAATGAAAATCACGCTTCATTATGCTTTTGTGCATCTCTCATCTTCAGGCTTTTTTCAGGCAGGTCACTAATTAGAATATCCACTTCCCATCTTAGGGCTTGGTTAATTTCCTCGTCGCTATTGCAGGTATATACCGTGATGTTTTTTTCTTGCTCGCGCAGCAGTTGCACAACGTCACCACTCAGATTGGCGATCGGCAAACACAACCCCTGTAGAAATGGTTGACCAGCCAGCACCGCGCGCATATCCGCAACAGTTTGGTACTCTTCCAGATTATAGATTAGCGGGAATTCAGGCCGGAGTTGATGCGCATAGATCAGGCTGTTCAGATTAAATGAGGACATGAAAATTTCCTCATTACGAATTTCTCCAACGCCGGCGAGCGTTTGCTGGATTTTCAAATGATGGCGCGCAGTGGCTTCCCAATTACGATTTTTAATCTCTAACAACAGGCGCGTGCGCCTGCGATATGCCGCCAGAAATGCTGCCAAAGTCATGATGCTTTCAGTTTGTCCGGAATTTATTTGATGTGTCGTGAAGAAATGTGCAGCCGCATTCATCTCCTGTAATTGGGTATAATCGAAGTCATCAATATGTTTGGCAGGATAGCCGAGTCTGCCTAGGAAACGATCATGCCACAACACTGTCACTTCATCCTTGCTGAGCTGAATGTCCGTTTCAATACCGTCTATCGGGTATTGCAGAGCGCGCTCAAAAGCAGAGCGAGTATTTTCTGCGGCTTCATTATTTGCACCTCGATGAGCGAAAATTAAGGTTTTCCGTTCCTTTGATCTTTTTCTGGTGTACATAGATTGTTGGGTGGGCTGCATAAAACTCCTTCCAAGTTCAGAATGTGATCTGCCGTAGCCCGATGATTTGGATTTTTAATAATCTGGGGCACGATGATTGGGACATAGTAAATTTTCATCAACTCAGGGTTGCTCTGCCAAGTGGTAAGTTTGCCCGAAGAACGCTATTTATGCATGGCAAGATTATTGGGGACCAAGAAAACAGAAAAAGGGCAAGATTAGCTCATGAAGGATAATGCCCTAGCTGTGGGGTATATCAAAGGGAAGAGTGCGATCCATCTGGCGCGCAGGTGCAGAGAAAACAAAAGCGCAACTTTGTGCGGCAGCACTTGGGGGCAAAAGGATACTTGATATCGGCAGCAGGACGAATGAAGGGACAATATGAGAGTCCATGCGGCATCAAGCGGCAGAAAACAAGCGCATGGAGCAGAGGAGCCCACGGCACTGACTGGACATCGAAAGGTGGCTCAGAGAGTAGGGGCTGTGTAAATGCCCCACAAATTTAAACCTCCGGCTTTGCCGGGGGTGTTTATTTGGCTATTTGTTTTTCGCGAATTTCGTCTAATGTTTTGCAATCTATACATAGAGTTGCAGTTGGTCTCGCGGATAGCCTGTCCAGTCCTATTTCAACACCACAGTTATCGCAGTATCCGTATTCGCCGCTATCAATTTTTGAGAGCATCTCGTCAATTTTTTTGATGAGCTTCCTTTCGCGATCACGATTGCGCAACTCTAATGCCATATCTGATTCTTGGGTAGCGCGATCATTGGGGTCAGCAAATACTGTTGCTTCATCTTGCATTGTATGCACTGTGCGATCTATATCTGCACCTAATTCAAGCTTGATGTTATTTAATATATTACGGAAATAATCGAGCTGCTTGGTATTCATATATACCTCCCCCTTTTTAACTTTATAAAGGGGGGCTGATTTATGGGGCTGTGCTGACATGAGATATCTCCAGAAACAAAAACAAATATAGTGTGGGTAAAAATTTGAACCGCGCTTTAATACCAGAAATGCGGCTGAATCGCAACTAATTTGCTAAGCCTTATAAACCTTGATTCTTAAATTTACATTTAAGGTGAGGGGTATATATATTGAGCTACTGAAACCATCCTTCATAGAAGCTGCACACCCATTTTATTCAGCATATTAACCAAGACAATGAGCGGCAGTCCTATGAGGGCATTAGGATCATCCCCCTGCACACGTTCAATCAGCACGATGCCCAAACTTTCAAACTTTGCACTGCCCGCACAGTGATAAGGCTGTTCTCTGTGTAAATATGATTCAATGTCATGACTGCTAAGTTTGCGAAAGTGTACCTGGTTTTCTGCAATCTCAGTCAATATGGTGTTTGAGCGCGCATTCAACAAAGTGAGTGCAGTGTAAAAAGCAACTATTTGCCCACTCATGGCTTGTAATTGACGCTTGGCATTCTCATGTGTAAGTGGCTTGCCAAGCTGCTGTGTGCCTAGCGTGGCAACTTGATCAGAACCAATGATCAGCGCATCAGGGTGAGTAGAAACAGCTGCGCGTGCTTTGGCTTGAGATAGTCGCCAAGCTGTCCGCGGCGCACCTTCGCCAACAAGCGCGGCCTCATTGACGTTTGGTATAAAGATTTGAAAAGGGACACCCAAGCGCTTCAACAGATCATTACGATAAACAGAAGAAGAAGCGAGAACGAGGGGCTGAGGAAGGAGGGGCGGAGTATTCAATGTTATTTCCAAAGTGCTCTTTTGACAGAAACAGGTTAACTCGCTATTATGCGCGCCTCACGGTTTCACGGCAACAGTCACTTGGATTCATTGCAACCTATCAATAGCTTGGATTTTGCCCGTAGCAATAAAGAATTATGTGGCGCAGTATCCTGGACGAAGATGTCCCGTTTAAAAGATGTACTGGCAAATTCCGAATTTAATAATACGGGCAAACTTGATTTTATTGTGCGCGGGTATCTGGACAAAGCTAACAGGCCAACGTTGGCACTGACTTTAAGCGGAGCATGTCATTTGTGTTGTCAGCGATGTATGTTGCAAGTTCTGCACCCAGTCAATCTGACAAAAAAGTTATTGCTGGTGACAGACAGTGAATTAAATAATCTGGCTATTGTGGATGAGCCTGCTGAAATTGACTATATCCCAATGAACGCACACCTGGATGTGTTGGATTTGCTGGAAGAAGAATTTTTACTCAGCCTACCCTTTGCACCCAAACATGACATAGATACTTGCGATGCATCAGTAGCCGGCAAGAAAACAAATTTTAACGAAAGAAAACCATTCGCAATGCTTGTTGATTTAAAATTGAAACAATTAATTGAAGTTTAGTAAGGAGTTAATATGGCCGTTCAGCAAAACAAGAAGTCCCCATCCAAACGTGGCATGCACCGCGCACACGACTTCCTTAAAGCCCCTGCTTTGGCAATAGAGCCATCCACTGGTGAAGCACACTTGCGCCACCATATCAGCCCGACTGGTTACTATCGCGGCAAAAAAGTTGTTAAAACCAAAAGCGAGTAACCTCGCCAGTTGATTTATCCGTTAGCAGATTGTTATGCTCAACCGGCTAACCGCTGATTGAGCATAATTGCCATGACCTTTTCACTTTTTGATTGTCGTATTGCGAGGGTTTCCGATTGGATGTAACAATAGCCATTGATGCAATGGGCGGGGATCATGGAGCACAAGTTACAGTTCCTGCCGCATTAAAATATTTGCAGCATCACCCCAATGACACCATTTTATTGGTTGGTCTGCCTGAGGCTATAGAGGCCGAACTGCACGCCGCCAATGTGTCGGTGGGGGCACGATTGCGCATTCATATGGCAAGCGAAATCGTGGGCATGGACGAATCCCCGCAGCTTGCGCTACGAAATAAAAAAGATTCCTCCATGCGCGTCGCTATTAACATGGTTAAAAGCGGCGAAGCAATGGCCTGTGTAAGTGCAGGCAATACCGGTGCATTAATGGCAACAGCACGATATGTGTTAAAGATGTTGTCCGGAATAGATCGCCCGGCTATTGCATCATTTTTACCCACTTATAAAGGCCAGGTTTGCATGTTGGATCTGGGTGCCAATGTCGATTGCAATGCGAAACATTTGTTACAGTTTGCCTTGATGGGCACAGCCTTGGTCAGCGCAATCGAACATAAGGACAGGCCGACAGTAGGCTTGTTGAATATTGGCAGTGAAGATATTAAGGGTACCGAAGTGGTTAAACAGGCTGCTGAATTATTGCGCCTGAGCGACCTGAATTTTTACGGTAATGTCGAAGGGGATGATATTTTTAAAGGCGTGACCGACATTGTAGTATGTGATGGCTTTGTTGGGAATGTTGCGCTTAAAACAACCGAGGGTTTGGCGCAAATGTTAGGTGGATTTTTGCGTGAGGAATTTAGCCGCAATATTCTCACCAAAATTGCCGGGTTGGCAGCAATGCCTGTACTTAAAAAATTTAAACGCCGTGTCGATCATCGTCGCTACAATGGCGCAAGCTTGCTGGGACTGCGAGGTATTGTTTTGAAGAGTCATGGCTCCGCTGATGCATTCTCTTTTCTATGTGCAATTGAACGTGCAGCTGAAGCGGCGCGTGGCGGAATGTTGCATCAAATCAGCGCGCATATTGAAGTGTGGCACGCGTTGCAAGTCCCGCCTGAATTACAAAGTATTTCTGGAGAAAATACTTGATGTACTCAAAAATTACAGGCACAGGCGGATACCTTCCAGCCAGAGTTTTAACCAACTTTGATCTTGAAAAAATAGTAGACACTTCACACGATTGGATAGTCAGTCGTAGCGGAATCACGCAACGACACATCGCGGATGCAAGTGAATCAGCCAGTGATTTGGCACTTCATGCCAGCCACGGCGCACTAAAGATGGCAGGAATCAACGCCAGTGACATTGACCTTATCATTGTTGCAACCACTACACCTGATCAAATTTTCCCCAGCACAGCCTGCATTCTGCAAGATAAACTGGGCAATAAAAGTGCCGCAGCATTTGATGTGCAGGCAGTATGCAGCGGTTTTATCTATGCGCTTAATACAGCTGATTTGTTTATTCGTGGCGGACAAGCACGCAATGCATTGGTTGTGGGTACTGAGGTATTATCCAGAATTCTTGATTGGTCAGATCGCACAACATGTGTGTTATTTGGCGATGGTGCCGGTGCGGTCGTATTGCAGCGCAGTGACAAACCGGGGATCTTAGCGGCCAAATTGCATGCGGACGGCAGCCAACGCGGAATGCTTGCTGCCAAAGGCAGTATACGTAATGGTTCGATTCAAGATAACCCGTTTATTTCCATGGATGGGCAAAGCGTATTTAAATTTGCAATAAAAGTATTGAGCGAAGTGGTGGAAGAAGTGCTGATGGAAAATAAAATGACCCATGCGGATATAGATTGGCTGGTTCCGCATCAGGCCAATATTCGCATCATGGAAGCCACTGCAAAAAAATTAAACTTGAGTTTGGATAAAGTGGTTATTACCGTTGCCAAACACGGCAATACTTCAGCAGCCTCTATTCCATTAGCACTGGATACAGCGGTGCGCGATGGCCGCATCAAGGCCGGGCAGCATGTGTTATGTGAGGCGGTGGGGGGGGGATTTACCTGGGGTGCGATATTATTAAAATGGTGAGCTGCGACACACTCAATTTTTGATATTTATTTTTAAATCGCTATGCATAAATTTGCTTTTGTTTTTCCGGGTCAGGGATCACAGTCACGCGGCATGATGGGTGGCTTTAGTGATTTCCCAATTGTGCATGATACTTTCATTGAAGCGTCCGACATTCTAAAACAAGATCTGTGGCAACTCGCTGCAGAAGGCACGGATGCTGATCTGAACGCAACCATCAATACCCAGCCGCTTATGTTGACTGCCGGAATTGCGGTCTATCGCGCTTGGCAAAGTTTACCGGCTCCCAAGCCATTGATGTTGGCTGGACATAGTTTGGGCGAATACAGTGCGTTGGTTGCCAGTGGTGCTTTGCGTTTTGCAGATGCGCTGCCTTTGGTTCGATACCGTGCCGAATGTATGCAACAGGCAGTGCCGGAAGGTATGGGCGGTATCGCCGCCATCCTTGGCCTGGAAGATGATGAAGTGCGCGCTGTGTGCAATGAAGCCGCGCAGCACGAGGTGTTGGAAGCTGTCAACTTTAATTCGCCCGGACAAGTTGTCATAGCTGGCAATCGCACGGCAGTCGAGCGTGGCATGGCATTGGCAAAATTGAAAGGTGCAAAACGTGCAGTGATGTTGCCGATGAGCGTGCCGTCGCATTGCAGCTTGTTGCGTGGTGCTGCAGCAAAATTGCAGCTCTATTTGCAAAATGTATCCATTCAATCCCCTGTCATCCCGGTGATACATAATGCTGATGTAAAAGGTTATGCCGATCCCATGGCGATTAGAGATGCGTTGGTTCGCCAACTATATTCGCCAGTGCGTTGGGTGGAAACCATACAACATTTTGGTCAACTCGGTATTACACATAATGTTGAGTGCGCGCCGGGCAGAGTACTGGCTGGATTAAACAAGCGAATCGATACCAATCAACAAGCGTTGGCACTCAATGATAGCGCATCGTTGCAAACAGTTTTGGCAGCATTGACCTGATAAACAAACCTGATATAGGGAGAAGATAGTGAGCTTGCAAGGACAAATAGCTCTCGTAACTGGAGCCAGTCGCGGCATAGGGCGGGGCATTGCGACAACGTTAGGTAAACAGGGTGCAATTGTTGTTGGCACGGCCACGACGCAAAAAGGTGCAGATACGATCAGCGAATACATGAACGCGGCGGATATTAAGGGTTGTGGTCTAGCCCTGAATGTACTGGACGCAACTCAAATTGAGCAGACGCTCAGCGTCATAAAGGACAAATATGGTGAGGTTTCTATTCTGGTAAATAATGCCGGCATCACGCGTGACAATTTACTGGTGCGCATGAGCGAGGAAGAGTGGGACGATGTGTTGGCAACTAATTTAAAATCTGTTTTTCGGTTGAGTCGTGCCGTGTTGCGACCTATGATGAAAGCACGCCAGGGACGCATTATTAATATTACTTCGGTAATTGGCAGCACTGGTAACCCGGGGCAGGCGAACTATGCGGCATCTAAAGCCGGGCTGATAGGTTTTAGCAAATCGCTTGCTCGAGAAATTGGCAGCCGTAATATTACGGTTAACTGTATTGCGCCGGGATTTATCGAAACTGATATGACGGAGGCTCTATCCACAGAACAGCGCGATAAATTATTGCAAGATGTGCCGCTGCAAAGACTGGGGCACGTGTCGGATATTGCCGCTGCGGTGGTATTTTTAGCGGGGGCAGGCGCTGCCTACATTACCGGGGCAACTTTGCATGTTAATGGCGGCTTGCATATGGAATAGCGGTCAAATTTTAACTTATTTCCGCTAATCAGTAATAAAACTCTGATTGGGAATTTACAGCAACTTTGGTAGAATGTCGCAGCTTTTTGAACTTTAATCTGAGTAGGGAGAGTTTCATGTCGAATGTCGAACAACGTGTCAAAAAAATTGTTGCTGAGCAATTGGGCGTAAATGAATCGGAAGTAAAAAATGAATCTTCATTTGTCAATGACTTGGGGGCGGACTCATTGGACACCGTTGAGTTGGTGATGGCATTGGAAGAGGAATTTGAGTGTGAAATTCCCGATGAGGCTGCAGAAAAAATCACCACCGTGCAACAGGCTATTGATTACGTCAATGCCAATCCCAAGTAACCTTTAAAATTTCCCTTTTATATTTGTGAGTTCTACCACAACTAAACGCAGAGTTGTCGTTACAGGTATGGGTATTGTTTCGCCCATCGGTATCGGCGTGGCTCAAGCTTGGCAAAGTATTGTTGATGGCAAATCGGGTATTGCACGCGTTACTCGATTTGATGCCAGTCCTATTGCTTCGCAGATAGCAGGCGAGGTAAAAAACTTTGATGTAACCCAATATTTATCGGCTAAAGAGGCACGTCGTATGGATATCTTCATCCATTACGGTTTGGCAGCCGGGATGGAGGCAGTGAAGGATGCCGGATTATCTGTAACGGAGCAAAACGCCGAACGTATCGGCGTAAACATCGGCTCTGGCATCGGTGGTTTGCCGATGATTGAAGATACACATAATGACTATCTGGCAGGCGGCGCACGCAAAATCTCGCCTTTTTTTATTCCCGGTACGATCATTAACATGATCGCGGGAAATTTGTCGATTATGTACGGGTTTAAAGGGCCAAATTTAGCGATGGTGACAGCATGTACCACCGCCGCGCACTGTATTGGCGAATCAGCCCGCATTATTGAGTATGGGGATGCGGATGTAATGGTTGCGGGAGGTTCTGAATCCTGTATATCTGTTTTGGCAATGGGCGGTTTTTCTTCCGCACGCGCACTTTCTACACGCAACGATGATCCTGCGACCGCTAGCCGCCCGTGGGACAAGGGTCGCGATGGATTTGTTATGGGCGAAGGCGCTGGTGTGATCGTGTTGGAAGAATATGAACATGCTAAGGCGCGTGGTGCAAAAATTTATGCGGAAGTAGCTGGATATGGTATGAGTGCCGATGCCTATCACATGACAGCACCCAGTGAAAGCGGGGAGGGCGCGGCCAGGTGCATGCGTAATGCACTTCGCAATGCTGGCTTGAATGCTGATCAAGTGGATTACATTAACGCGCATGGCACATCCACCCCGTTGGGTGACCTAGCTGAAACTATGGCCGTAAAACTTTGCCTGGGCGAGCATGCTAAACGGGTAAAAGTCAGTTCAACCAAGTCCATGACCGGGCATTTATTGGGCGCGGCCGGTGGAGTTGAAGCGATATTTTCAATATTGGGCATTCACCATCAAGTTGCCCCGCCTACTATTAATTTATATGAACCCAGCGAGGGTTGTGATCTGGATTATGTTGCCAATGTTGCGCGCAATATGAAAATTGAAGTAGCCATGTCCAACTCCTTTGGCTTTGGTGGTACGAACGGAACATTGGTTTTTCGTAAAATCTGACAAAAGGCATGGAGTTCACCATGCAAATTAGTACCAAGGTTAATGGGAATCCCTCTAGTCGGGTTAGCGTTTATGACCGGGGTTTACTGTACGGTGATGGTGTTTTCCGTACTATGCGGGTGTCAGCCGGACGGGTGCTTTGTTGGCAACTGCATTATCAAAAATTACAATATGATTGTGCAGCAATAGGCATAATCTGCCCGGATTCAACATTATTAGCACAAGAGCTACAATCTCTCCTGCAACAGTACCCGGACGGCGTTGCTAAAATCATTATTACCCGAGGCCTGCAATCTGAACGCGGTTATCGCCCCTTATCGGCTGGTTTGCCGACTCGAATTATCAGTATTTCTCCATTGCCCCAGTTTCCGGACAAATTTGAAGTGGAAGGCGTTAGGATTAGAGTTTGTCAAACCAAGCTAGCTTACCAGCCACGCCTGGCTGGACTTAAGCATTTGAATAGACTTGAAAATGTTATGGCAGCAGCGGAGTGGGATGATGTTCGGATTGTTGAGGGAGTCATGCTGGATTGGGCTGGTAATGTAATCGCGGGTACGCGCTGCAACATCTTTGCCGTGCATGCTGGACAAATATATACACCAGACTTAAGCCATTGTGGCGTGGCGGGCGTACAGCGTGATCGGGTAATTGATTGGGCGACAAAAAATAATGTGCCGTGCAAAATTAAGCTTTTCAACCTGGCTGAATTAATAGCCGCAGATGAAATATTTTTGATAAATAGTGTTATTGGTTTGTGGCCAGTACGTGAGTTCATAGATCAAAACGGGCAAAATGAAACATGGAGCCAGTTTCCAATGAGCAAGCAAATACAAAAATGGTTAAATCGTGCGAATACTTAATCGTATCATACTAATTTTATTGCTATTTACTATTCTTCTGGGCAGTGCGATAGTTTATTTCGCGACACGCCCATCAAACTTAACTACACTGCCAGCAACATTCACTTTACCAAAAGGAGCCAGCTTAGTTGGGGCTGCCCAACATTTACAGAAAGTCGGTATTTTAGTTGATAGTACAGATAGGTTAATATTTGTCTGGATTGGACGGATATTGGGCATGTCTACACAGGTCAAGGCAGGTAACTATCAATTGAAAATTTCGCCATCTACATTTGAGTTGCTTAATTTGGTTACTAAAGGTCAGGTCATTGAATCGCAAGTAAGCATAATAGAAGGCTGGACATTTAATGAGTTAAGAGGCGTTCTTAATGTAAACCCTGATATTCGTCATGACACGCTTGGGATGTCTGATGAAGACGTTTTGCGGCAACTTGGATTGCCCGGCAAACACGCAGAAGGCCTTTTCTTCCCGGACACTTATTATTTTACTAGTGGCACCAGCGACTTGGTTTTGTTACAACAAGCGCAGCAAACCATGCAAAAACATCTGGATGCAAGCTGGGCGGCACGCTCATCCAACCTACCTTTTAGTACGCCCTATCAAGCGTTAATTTTAGCCTCCATCGTGGAAAAAGAGACCGGGCAGGCACATGATCGCGATATGATTGCCGGGGTTTTTGTTAATCGATTGAAAATAGGGATGAAATTACAGACAGATCCAACTGTTATTTACGGTATGGGCAAATCATTCGATGGAAATTTACGCCAGCGGGATTTACTGAAAGACACTCCTTACAATACCTACACGCGATATGGCTTACCACCCACCCCCATAGCCTTGCCTGGATTAGCTTCACTACAAGCGGTGGTACGCCCTGCGAAAACTAAAGCTTTGTATTTTGTAGCACGGGGAGACGGAACTTCCGAATTTTCCAGCACATTACGCGATCATAATAATGCTGTAAATCGCTACCAAAAACGTCGCTAAAATGAATAAAGTTGCCAGAGTGAATAACCCAAGATTCATCACATTTGAGGGTATAGATGGGGCGGGCAAAAGCACGCATATCGCCTGGTTTGTAGATACACTACGCCAGAAAGGTGAGGTGCTGCTGACTAGAGAACCGGGCGGTACGCCTTTGGGCGAAAATTTACGGACAATGCTGCTGAATTATCCCATGCACTCCGAAACTGAGACTATGCTTATGTTCGCGACCCGCTTGGAACATATAGAACAAGTAATTAAGCCTGCCTTGCGGCAGGGGATCCGAGTCGTTTCAGATCGATTCAGTGATGCCAGCTTTGCGTATCAAGGTGGGGGCAGGGGGGTGAATATGGATAAATTGGAACAGCTTGAGCATTGGGTGCATGGAGACTTGCAGCCTGATTTAACCATATTATTTGACTTGCCAGTCGAGATTGCCCTGCAACGATTATCAAATAATTTATCGCTGGATCGGTTTGAGCAGGAACAAAGTAGTTTTTTTGAGCGCGTAAGGCAAGCCTATTTAAAACGTAGCCAACAATTCCCACAGCGGTTTGTTTTAATTGACGCAGCCCAGCCTCTCCAAAAAGTTAAAGAAAATCTTGAGGATACTATAGCAACATATTGTTTTTAAATAAATGAATAAGTTATATCCTTGGCAAGATGAATTATGGCAACGTTGGATAACCTTACGCGTTCGTATGCCACAAGCACTATTACTTAAAGGTGCGGAGGGAATAGGAAAGTTGAATTTTGCCTTAAATATAGCTCAATCACTGCTATGTGGGCAGTCCATAGATAGTACTGCAGCTTGTCAAAGTTGTCCTGCCTGCCATTGGTTTAACCAACAATCCCACCCTGACTTTCATCTTATTCAACCAGCCGTGTTGTCTGCAATTGAAGATGACAAGGAGAGCGAAAAAAAACTCACAAAACAGATTACCATAGAGCAAATCAGGGTCTTATCAGATTTTGCCAGCCTCTCCGCGCATCAAGGTGGGCAACGTGTGGTTTTAATTTACCCGGCTGAAGCAATGAATAACAATGCGGCTAATGCGCTCCTCAAGATTTTGGAAGAGCCGCCCAAACAGATGCTGATTCTGCTGGTTAGCCATAAACCACAACGATTGCTACCTACTATTCGAAGTCGTTGCCTGGCTTTCCCCATGCCCCTGCCATTGCTTAATGTGGCGACATCCTGGTTACAGTTGCAAAACATAGCACCATCAGAGATATTCCTTGCTCAGACTGGTTTTTCACCCTTGCTTGCCATGCGCTTGGCGGAGGAAAAACAGCTCACGGAACAGCTCCAATATTTCATACGAGAAATTGCCCAGCCGGACAAAGTAGATGTATTTGCCCTGGCAGAATATTTCAAAAGTATCGAACCCGTCAAAGTTATCAATTGGTTACAACAATGGTGTCACGATCTGGCGGGTTGCAAGCTAACTGGCAAGACCAGATACTTTATTGATCACTATGATTTAATTAACCAATTATCTAAAAAGATAGATATTCACCGAATGTTCCAGTATCAATCCAAACTCATCGTTGCCAAACGCGAAGCATTGCATCCGCTCAATCCAAAATTACTCTACGAGTCCATTTTATTGGCGTATCAACAGGCCATGCGAGGTGTAGCCTGATGTTTGTTGATTCACATTGCCACATTAACTTTCCTGAGCTTGCCAATCGCATGGGCGAGATACTGGAAAATATGTACCAAAATCAAGTCACTGCTGCGCTGTGTGTTTCAGTTAACCTTGAGAACTTTAATGAGATACAAGTGCTTGTCGATCAACATGAACATATCTATGGCTCAGTTGGCGTGCACCCAGATCATGAATCTGACACTGAACCGACTGTTCAAGAGCTTATTAATTTAGCTCAACATCCCAAAATTGTTGCTATTGGCGAAACAGGACTGGATTATTTTCGTTTAAAAGGTGACTTGGAATGGCAGCGTGAACGGTTTCGCACCCATATTCGCGCCGCCAGAGAGTGCCATAAGCCATTAATAGTCCACACACGAGAATCTGCTGCTGACACTCTCAATATAATGTCTGAAGAGGGTGCAGCCGAGGTTGGTGGGGTCATGCATTGCTTCACAGAAACCTTGGAGGTGGCATTGGCAGTAATTGAAATGAATTTCTACATTTCATTTTCCGGTATTGTAACTTTCAAGAATGCCACTATAATCAAAGAAGTGGCGCAACATATTCCGCTGGAGCGGATGTTGATCGAAACGGATTCTCCATATCTTGCACCAGTACCATTTCGTGGAAAGTTAAATCAACCGGCTTATGTCCGGCATGTGGCAGAGGAAATTTCAAAGCTGCGTGGAATACCACTTGAACACGTCGGGCGGATTACATCTGAAAATTTCAAAACCCTGTTTCTTTCCTGAATTGCGCATAATGTATATTATGTAAAATTGAAGGCGACATTCCGCAAGATGTGTTTAAGCGTGACCGCTAGCCGCTTCTTGCAACCGATGAATTTGATGCTGCAAATCGTTGCGCAAAGAATCTGCCAAGCTGTGCTTGCCTTCCAAGCGACAACATTCCTCTAACTGTTTAGCTGCATAATGAAGCGCAGGCACCCCACAGC
>JBEBGP010000195.1:0-4680 GCA_040081045.1 Candidatus Nitrotoga sp. | reverse complement strand
TATCCGGGGCGACCAACAAGGCAAACACATAACCGGGGTTGTAAGTAGAACCACTGCCGATCTGTACCGCCAAATCATGTCGCGAGCGCGTACCCAATCCGGTATTGGCGCTGCTGGGTAGCCCTTCTACATTGGGTGCACCCAAACCATCCTTGTGTGTCCAAGCCCGCCATTTTTTGCCGTCAACCTGCTGATCATCAAAAACCGATATTCCACCTTCTGTACCAAACCAAACCTTGCCCTGCGCATCAACTCCCATACCGTAAACCCACTCATTTACCAACTCTTTTAAATAAGTAGTAAATTTTCCGGTTTTCATATCAAAGTGATTTACACCATACCATGTACCTATCCACACATCGCCCTTTAAATCATTGGCAAAGGAATAAACCCAGTAATCGGCCAAGCCATGCATGGGGAAATACGTTTTCCACAACCCGTCTTTATAACGCGATGCACCCCCCGCATTCGTGCCAAACCATTTGTATCCCAGGCTATCAATACCCACGGCAAAATTGTACTCATTGGCGAGACCATCTTTACGTGTAAACGTATTGCGTGGCGTACTGCTTGCCAGATCAATTTCATGCACACCAACAGAGGTGCCTACCCACAAAGCATTTTTGGATTTTTCGACGTGCAGGGCGCGCACAAAAACGTTATTTCCCACTTCAAACGTATCCAGAACCCGCTCAATATTTTGCTTGACCGCTTGGTTAGCTATGCCAGAATCCTGCGCGACCTCCTGCGCTGCGCTGGCGAAAGAAAAAACCGCGATGCCAACCAACCCCGATGCTGCAAACTTAACCCCGTACCACATCTACATTAATGATCGCGCATAGACAATGATATCTCGAATCTGACGATCATTTAGGATGCCAAAAAATGGGGGCATAGCATTTTTTCCAGCGAGAATTTTATCAATCAAGACCGGGTCGGCTTGAGCCAAGCTTCCACTACGAGCCAGATTGGGAGCCTGCTTCATAAAGCTTACGCCTTTGTCTCCATGGCAACCTGCACAGTGCACCATATACAGATTTTTTCCATTCACCATATCTGCTGCTGCCGCCTTGCCTGATAACACAAATAATGCGGCCAACAAAATGATCGTTAATAAAGCAGTGTGCAGCACACCAGTTGATTGTCGCGCGTTTCCGAATGCTGCAGTAATTTTAATCATGCCCAGACTCCTTGAAATTGGATGTTGTATTACGCTTGTAAAAATTATTACCTACGCTTGAAATTGTCTTGCTGTTAATTATCTCCCTTGAAAAATCGATAAAGCGCAGATCTCTTTTTGGTAGATGGTAGTGCATTACCGCGAATCTTAGCAGCGCGTACGGCAACTTCATTCGCCTGATCAGTATCCACCTGCATTCCAAATTGCCCAAAGCGATGCGCGTCAGCCAGTGCATCCAATGCGGGCAGGTGATTATTGTCTGCCGCCCGCTTAATCCACTGTAAGGTTGCCGGACTTTGCCGTTCTGCGGCAGACAGACCCATTCGATCGCTGAGGTGAATGTCTGCCATAAAGTTGATTGCAGAAACATGCCCTTGCATTGCGGCTTGCGAAAACCACTTGCGCGCCTCGGTAAAATTCTGCGACACACCTTCTCCGGCAAAATAGAGTGTACCCAAGCCATACTGCCCATCCTTATCACCCTGGATGGCGGAGCGCTCATAATACCCGAACGCCTCTTCCAATGCTTGCCCGCGTTGCAAAATCGCAGCATAACTGGCTTGCGCCGCTGCGTGTCCCGCATCGGCAGCACGTTGAAAAAGGCTTATCGCAGTCATTAAATCCGCCCTATTCTGCGCTTCGACCGCTGCTGCATAATTTTGTTCGGCACTTGGGGTGGGCGGTACGGCAATGGTTTGTTCGGGTGTCGCGGGTTGTTCTGCCGACCCTTCTGCACCAGAGAGTAACGGTACAGTAATCGCCTGCTCAGGTGCTGCAGCCTGTTCTGCAGACACCATGGCCGACAGGGATATCAAATAAAAAAATTGCAGCAATCTGACTGACCAAGTACTCATCTTTCATTGAGTATTTCTATTCGATTCAACAGCACCTAATTCGTCCATTTTTCGGTAGAGACTCGATAAACCAATGCCAAGTTTTTGTGCCGCCGCCTTACGATCTCCACCTACATCATTGATGGCCTGCACAATAATTTCAAGTTCAATCAAACGCAACTGCTCCCTCAACCCACCCTCGCTTGCCGTAATTGTGCCACCAGAAACCTCATTGGACAAGTTCATCCTGGAAATTTCCGGTGGCAAATCTGACATAGTAATACGCCCGCCATCCGCCAAAATATACGCGCGATGAATGACATTCTCAAGCTGCCTGACGTTACCAGGCCAGCTGTATGATTGCAAAGCGCTTTCAACCTCCGCATCAATTTCCAGCATCCCACCGGAAAATGCCTCGCCTGTTTTACGCATCAAATGTCGTACCAGCCCCGCAAGATCACTACGCCGCTCACGCAAGGGCGGAATATGTATATGGAACATACTGAGACGAAAATATAAGTCTTCACGGAAACGTCCCTCCTTAACCATGTCCTCAAGACTGCGGTTTGTCGCCGCCAAAATGCGCACATCCACATCACGAGTCTGCTCGCTACCCACGGGACGAATTTTTTTATCTTCAATAACGTGCAATAGCTTGGCTTGCAGATGCAGTGGCAGGTCGCCGATTTCATCCAGAAAAATGGTACCGCGATCCGCCTCGGTCAATAATCCTTTACGCGCCTTGTCTGCCCCGGTAAACGCACCTTTGATATGTCCGAAAAACTCACTCTCCATTAAATTTTCCGGAATCGCGCTGCAATTCACCGGAATAAGTGAGTGTGCCGCGCGCGGGCTTTGCTCATGAATAAGCCGCGCCACAAAGCCCTTGCCCGTGCCACTTTCGCCCGTCAGTAATACCGTGCTATTGGTCGAGGCCACCTTGCTCACCATACGATCGACATGCTGCATCGAAGGCGAACTAAACGTATAACGTCCTCGCCCACCCGACACCAAACTGCGTAACGCTTTGTTTTCCGCCCGCAGCCCCAGCATAGCCTCGATTTGACTTAGCCTGTGCAACAGCTCTTCACTATGCATCGGCTTGGTGACGTAATCGGTTGCACCCGCGCGTAATGCTTCGACTGCCGTTTCCATTGAACCGAATGCCGTAACCATAATAAATTGGGTATCAATCGCTGACCCCGCTGTTTTAAAGCCCCGCACCAGCTCAATACCATCCCCATCCGGCAGGCGCACATCACATAGCGCCACATCGACATCGCCCCGCACAAGTTTGGCCGTTGCCTCTGCAACTGTGGTCGCCAGATCAACCGAATATCCAGCGCGACTGACCAATGCCGACAAAATTTGCCGGATCGCAGCTTCGTCGTCGATAATTAATATATGCATGACCTTTATTCCTGATTCTCTATTGCCAGCAACAGGCACACCGTCACGGATGTCCCCACGCCCGGCTCCGAATAAATTGCAATATCTCCCCCCACCGATTCTATCAGCGACTTGGAAATAGTCAGACCAATCCCGCTACCTTTACCGGGAGATTTTGTGGTGAAAAATTCATCAAACACATAATTTAAGGTACCCGGATCCATACCCATGCCATTGTCTGTCACCTTAATGACGGCATGGTTATCCTGATGCTGGGTGGAAATTATAATATGCGGCTTGGATTCAAGCAGTCCTTCTGTAGCATCCGCTGCATTGACCAATAAATTCATTATTACCTGCGTGATGTGATCGCCAACCGCCCGCACGGCAGGCAGCTGCGGGTCGAGATTAAACTCCATGTCAATATTCCCAAAGCGGCGATCAAAGCTGATAAACCTAGCTGTTCCGCGTATCAACGTATTCAAATCCAGCAGTGCCGGTTCAGAAGGAAGTGGCGTTGAAAATTCTGAAATTTGTCGGGTTATATTTAACACTCGCTTAGCCTGCTGCAAAATCATTTGTGCATGAGAAACTTCATCTGCATGACTGCCCCCTCCCTGAACGGCACTGGCTTGACGTATATCCAACACGGCCTGTGCAGCACCCATGATGGCAGACAAGGGGTTGTTAATCTCGTGCGCCACTACTGCCGCCAGCGATCCCACTGCCGCCATTTTATCCTTATGGAAACGTTGCTGCCGAATAAGCTCAATCTGCATTTCATGCTGCCGCAACGCAAATTGCATTTTATTAATTGCCAGCATGAGCGAGCCTAACTCATCATGCCGTGTAATTTCCAAAGGCTGTGCGCGATACCCCTCCACGATCGCCAGGGCACGATCCTGAACGCGCCGGACATCACCCGCCAGGCGGGTGACAAAAAACATGGTCAATCCTGTCAGAAATAAAAATCCAAAACCCGCCGGCACGGACCACGCCAAGGAGAGCCGATCAAATGTGGCCCGATACTGCTCCAATTGAATACGCTTACTTTGCTGAATTTTTTTTGTGGCCAGATCGAGATCAAGAACTAATTTGTGCAAGTTTTGGCGCACCATGCCAATCCTGGCAAGATTCAAGAGATGCTGTGCATCACTCAAGCTAGCAAGATCGATTTGTAATGCCGCCACACTCGCAAACAATTCAGGATGAATATCAGTTAATGAAGCTAATCTGGGCAATAATACTTCAATTTGCGCAGCAATATCACGGGCTGCC
>JBEBGP010000342.1:0-4713 GCA_040081045.1 Candidatus Nitrotoga sp. | reverse complement strand
CATATATACATATACAGCGTTGCTTATGGGGCATGAGGAACTTCGTCATTTTAAATGGTAATTAGGGCGAAACGTAACCAAAATAGATAGACAAGAAGAGTTTAAAACATTTTCCTGCCGATGATTGTAACGGTATTCAATTTCCTTCAGATACATGGGAAATCGGTTTAGATTGCAGACGCAACTTATACATTAGTTTTGATAAAACTTAAAGTCAGTGTCTTCCACCGAAACATATCGCACCGATGCCTTGATTTAGGCTGGCTGTAAATAGCCATCCAGGTAGCTTTGATAGAGAAGCCCCACCGCTTCAGCAGGACATCCAATGTCAAAGCTTATTACGCGCTCATCTGCCAATTGTCTTAATATTTCATAACTGGCGTGATTGACTGGATGGGCGATACCGTTGATGAATACTACGCAGTTATGACACAGCATTTTCGATTTTAAATCCAGCACTAAACCTTTTTTTTGCGCAGCATGCGCGAATCGCTGGCGACTGAGTGGTCGCACAGGAGGAGTAAAAAAAATATCTGGCTTGGGTTCGCTTAAATAGCATCCCATGAAGTGGGTAATATCGTCCTTGCCATATTGAATTTGTCGAATGATGCTTTCAATTTTCTCAAGCATCGCGGTGCTGATTTCAGAAGGGTGAATTTGAGGCTGGAGATCAGGGTCGGTTAGAATGCCCGTCAGATTGATTCGATCCTGCATATACACTAAAAATTGTTCCGCCAATTCCTGATAAGTAGGCGCACGAAAACCGATGGAGTAAGTCATGCAATCATCCTCCGCAACGCCGTGATGGGCGTAGTTCGGCGGCAGGTAGAGCATATCGCCGGGCGATAATACCCACTCTTGCTCAGGCATAAAGTGTTGCAGAATTTTTAGTGGTGCGCCTTCTACTAATGTGCGATTCTTTTGGGCAGAAATCTGCCAGCGTCGATGTCCACTGCCTTGTAACAGAAATACATCGTATGAATCAAAATGTGGACCTACGCCACCGCCCTGAGTCGCAAAACTCACCATTAAATCATCCAGCCTCGCATGGGGAATAAAATTAAACAGTTTTAATAATTCAGTACCGGCGGTAAAATGTTGGTTGATGCCCTGCACCAGTACGGTCCATTTGCGCTTACCCAGACGATTTAATTGGCCGGGTCTGAGCGGGCCGTGATGAAGTTGCCACTGCCCGTGTTGTTGCGTTACCAAGCGAGCTTGAACAAATTCTTCACTTGCCAGATTGATTATTTGCTGCTTATCCAGAAAGCCCGTAAAGTCCGGGATGGCTTGGCGGATGAGTAAAGGTTTCTTTTGCCAATAGTTGCGTAAAAAATCAACGGTTGACAGCTTACCCAAAATTGGTAACCCACGAAACACAGGAATGTTATTTTGCATGGGTAGAATTATAACCGCGTCCCCACCACAAAAATATTAATCCAATTCCAGATTCGGTTAAAATAAAGCGCGTGGAAATGTAAAGGATATCTCTAAAAATTAAATTCCCGAGCCCAACATAGGGAGCCGGTAAAAATGTTGACGGCCCATTTATTTCTTGTGTGCGGTTGCATGACTGGCGGGGTAAATTGTGTTTTTAGAGATGTCCTATAGTTTGATTTCTGGAGGTGTAACGGTGGTATTACAAGCAGGAATGGAAGCTCCCAAGTTCGTTCTGCCGGATGCAGATATGGAAGATTTTAATTCTTCAGCGTATCTGGGAAAAAAGAACATCGTACTATATTTTTATCCCAAAGACGACACGCCTGGCTGTACTATGGAGGCCAATGAGTTTACCAAGCTGGATGATGAATTTTCACAACTGGACACCGTTGTAGTGGGTGTGAGCCGGGATGAATGTTTGAGTCATGCAGATTTTCGGGACAAATATGGCCTGTCTGTTCTTCTGCTATCAGATGTGGAATCCAAAGTATGCAAAAAATATGGTGTGCTGTACGACAAGGAAGCCGATGGTCACGCACAAACATCGATTAAACGTTCCACATTTATAATCGATAAGCAGGGTAAGGTTCGGCATGCGTTGTATGGTGTTCATGCGCATGGTCACGCACAGGAAATATTATATTTAATAAAGGAAATGCAATGAAGATTGAAAAGAATACCGTTGTTTCCCTGCTCTATGAGCTATCCGATGCAAATGGCACATTGCTGGAAAAAATTGAAAAGCCAGTAAGTTATCTGCATGGCGGTTATGACGGAATTTTCCCAACAGTGGAAGCAGCATTACATGGTAAAACTGTTGGTGAAAAACTTACCATCACGATTACGCCAGATGAAGGATTTGGTGAATATGAGAATGATCTGGTGCGTGTTGAACCGCGCAGCATGTTCCCGGAAAATGTCGCTATTGGTATGCAATTTGAAGGCGGTGCGGAAGGTGATGAAAATGACGAATACTCACTTTATACTGTAGTTGATGTCACAAAAGATGAAGTAACGGTAGACGGCAATCATCCCTTGGCGGGCAAAACCCTCAGCTTTGGTGGTGTTGTTTCTGGCGTGCGCGCAGCAACTGCTGAAGAAATTGCGCATGGGCACACGCATGGTGAAGGTGGGCATCATCACTGACCTCTCTTTATAAATTTAAGATTAGATTTAAATCATTGTGCCCCTGATTAATGCGCAGCTACGGCAGCTTCCAGTCGGCATTTCTTAACTACGCACTGGACAGTGTGTGCTCAGTGGAACATTTTGGCCCAGATATACTATGCTGTCTAGCAAAGGTAGTGTGATCGCAGAATACGCAACATAAAATTCAGGAGAACACATTATGAATAAAATCGCATTACTGCTTGCTGTCTTATTTCTTGCTGTAAGCACCGTGGTGGGGGCTGAAACTAAACCTGTAATGGATAATCGATCCATTGATCTTAGATATTGCCTGGACTTGCCAACTGTTCATCTCATCGCAAAATGCTCAGGGGAAGTTTCAGCAGGTAAGAAAGGCACGCCTTTTTCTCAGGAAGAAGTTGCTAGAATTATAGCTGAAGAAAATGCAAAGCGCCCTGACCAAATGAGCGAATCACCCGCTTTATCCGTGCCTATCAGCGACATACCCCAAAAAGTTTTGCAGTCTGAAGAAAGATAATTTGGAATAATATTTACGATAATGGCTGCAGGATAAACTCCTGTCCGTTTTTATTTCCACCCAATAATTACGTGATTTCATGAAAAAAGTTGCTTCTGTAATCCTTTTATTACTCAGCATCAGCGCGTGCAGCAACACCCAATCAGTTTTACAAACCGCAGATCGCCCGACTGCAAAAATTGCGCTTGCATTGGGCGGGGGAGCAGCGCGCGGCTTTGCACACGTTGGAGTGATTAAAGCACTGGAAGCGCAAGGTATTCCCCTGGATATTATCGTGGGCACCAGTGCCGGCTCAGTGGTCGGCGCGTTGTATGCAGCCGGACTCAACGGTTTTCAAATACAGGAGTTATCCATGAGCCTGGCAGAAGACCAAGTCCTAGACGGTTCGGGGCTGTACCGTTGCATGGCCGAGACCCTGATTGCGAGCAAGCGTGGCTGCATCAAAGGCCAGGCGTTGCAGGATTTCATCAACAAAAATATCAACAACCGTCCAATAGAAAAACTTAACAAAACCTTCGCCGCTGTTGCCGCCAATCTAAGCAATGGTGAAATGGTGGTGTTCCGCACAGGCAATACTGGCATGGCAGTCCGGGCATCCTCCTCCGTGCCTATCATCTTCCAACCAGTCACTATCAATGGGGTAGATTACGTGGATGGCGGTCTGGTTGCACCCGTACCTGTCAAGGCAGCACGCTCACTGGGTGCAGATTTCGTTATCGCTGTCGACATTTCTGATCGCCCGCAAGATCATAGCACCGAAGCTATCTCCGATATTTTGTGGCAAACTTTCTCAATCTTCGGACAAACCATCAACCATCACGAACAATCCAGCGCAGACATTGTTGTCCGTCCAGTTACCTCCGGCCTACCTTCTGCCGATGTCAGTGGAGTGAATAAAGCGGTGCTTGAAGGTGAAAAAGCCGCTGCTGCAATCATGCCGGAACTTAAAGTCAAGCTGGCAAAATTGAATGAGACGCTACATGTGGTTGGGATGCCTTAAGCCAAGCAATAAAATTCAAATTTATTATTACAGCGGTGCTCTCATTAATTTCACTCTTGGCAACAAGTAGACCAGTTGGGTTTTGTAATATGTGTTGGTGAACGACAAATGCCGTAAAGCTCATCGTATTTTGGCATAAAACAATGGCGCTTCAGCCTGCAATATGTCCCATTTCCCCGCTTTGATAATCCATGATCGCCTGTCTAATTTCCTGGGCGGTATTCATCACAAAGGGGCCGTGTGCGGCAATCGGTTCGTTGATCGGTTCGCCGCCCATTAGCAGCAAGTTGCAATCTTCCATCGCATGCAGTCGGATGCGTTGCCCATCTTGTTCCATTATCACCAGGTCTGCTGTGTCCAACGTTTGTTCATTCAGCATCAGCCTGCCTGTGCGTACAAACAACATAGTGTTGTGTCCGGCGGGCACGGTGAAATCAACTGCTTTTCCAGCGCGAATATGCAGATCCCATAAGTTAATCGGGGTGTATGTGTTGGCTATGCCTTGTGTACCTGCAAAATTGCCGGCGATCACGCGCACACTGCCGCTGCCAGCGTCCAACTGACATACTGGAATTTTCTCACTCAAAATGGGCTGATAATGCGGTGG
>JBEBGP010000314.1:0-4767 GCA_040081045.1 Candidatus Nitrotoga sp. | reverse complement strand
CTAACATTTGTGAGCGCACGCGTTTTGCCACGGATAACAGATAATGGAATAAGCCTTCCTTGACCGCCAGCGTCAATAAGGCAACCCAGAATGCCAACGGATGCACGGCTTGTGTTTGTGCAGGATGTTGCAAACGCAACACGGCGAGTATCAGCAATGCTCCGCCCAGCAAAGCCAAGCCAATCCCCAACACCAGAGTTGCTGCAGTCTCAATTCTGGCATGGCCATACGGGTGTTCTGCATCTGCACGCCGGCTACTATGCCGATTTGCAAACAGCACTAAAATGTCCGACAAAAGATCAGACAGCGAATGCAAACCATCGGCTATTAATGCCTGTGATTTACCAAAAAATCCCATCACGATTTGCAGCAGTGATAACAACAAGTTGATAATCGCACTGACCCAGGTACTCTTGCGCGCAGCCCGATAGCGCACCGGGTCGACCGGATCAAAAGCGGCTGACTGACTATGGCTGTGTGCGTGATTTTCCATGATGACCCGTTAGTTTTCCTCAGGTAATATCTGAACGATAACACCGGCACACAAAAATAGCACTTGCGGGACATAAATTAATTTATCATCAGTATCAAGCATCTTCTAACCGGACACGTAAAGGAAAAAATAATGGAAAAAATTACCCGGATATTCAATGCTGCCAAACAACGCGCCAAGGATATGAAGCTACCCTACGCGGGCGCGCTGCTGCCAGAAGAAGCCCATGAACTATTGCAAGCCAAACCCGCGGCCAAATTGGTTGATGTGCGTACGCGCGCCGAGTGTGATTGGGTGGGACGTGTCCCCAACGCCATAGAAATCGAATGGCAAAATTATCCGGCTATGCAGCGTAACGAACAGTTTCTTGTACAACTTGAACAAGCTATCAGCAAACAAGTACCCGTATTTTTTATCTGTCGATCGGGAGGCCGATCTGGTGCTGCTGCCGCCGCCGCCACGCAAGCAGGTTACACAGAATGCTACAACGTGCTTGAAGGATTTGAAGGTGACAAAGATGAAGCAGGTCACCGGGGTTTAAGAAATGGTTGGCAAGCAAAGAAGTTGCCATGGTCGCAATCTTGAATTATTGAAGGAGCCGCTGGTTTAACCAGCGAGCGGGAAGAAGGGCAAGCCCACGACGCGCAGGCACTGCAGTGTACGCGGTGGACACGGGGATTTGGAATACCACGCGGTCTTAATCAGCATTTCTTTAAATGGGCGACCACTGCACCACACCCGTATAAGCGGTCAGCAATACAATTACGCCAAATACAATCCGATACCAGGCGAACACCACAAAAGTGTGATTCGAAATAAATCGTATAAAACTTTTCACTGCCCACATCGCGGAGATGAACGCGGCTACGAAGCCCACCACAAATACTGGAAAATCCTCCATCCGTAGCAGCGCCCAGTTTTTATATAAATCATAAACCGTTGCCGCGAACATGGTGGGGATGGCAAGAAAAAATGAGAATTCGGTCGCCGTCTTGCGCGACAAGCCGAAAATTAGCCCGCCCATAATCGTCGCCCCCGAGCGCGACGTACCGGGGATCATCGCCAATGCCTGCGCAAAGCCCACTTTCAGCGCATCTGGCCAGCGCATCTTATCCACCGAATGGATGCGCGGATGATAAGCACGCTTCTCCACATACAAAATAATCAAGCCGCCCGCAATCAGTGCCGTTGCCACCGTGAGCGGATTAAACAGCAAGGCTTTGATGGTAGAGTGAAACAACACCCCCAACACCGCCGCTGGCAAAAAACCAACCAACAAAAGCGCTGCAAACTGCTGTTCACCGGCATCACGCGGCAGACCTACCGCCAGCCGTGTCAATCGCGCACGATAATCCCAGCACACCGCGAGGATCGCGCCAAGTTGGATAACAATCTTAAACACCTTGCTGGACTCGTCGGTAAAGCCCAGCAAATCACCGACGATGATGAGATGACCCGTGGATGAGATCGGCAAAAATTCGGTAAGCCCCTCGACGATGCCGAGGATCAGGGCTTTGAGGAGTAGGGGGGTGTCCATGTTCTTCCAAAAATTAAGCCGCGATTATCCCACACACTATTAAAGGCACATTCTAAAAACATCTGAATTTGCCATAAAAATATTGAGTTAGAATTTACCAACTTCATAGCTCTCTATAATGATTGCATAAACGACGTAGCGGTGGTGATTAAATTCTTCCCGCTTGTTGCGCCGGGCAAATTTTAAAAATTGGAGCTAAGTGACATTTCGTGAAGGTTTTTTGAAGAGAGTCAGACACAACTTTGTTTCAGCTTTAATACTTCAACCGCCAATTACGGTCACAAATTGTTTCAAAATTGACGCATCTTTCCCATGTTTTAATGTTTGATTAAGTTAAAAATTTTGGTAAATTTTTAACTTGTGGCAACTTATAGTAAAAATATCTTGACATGTAAATAATTCCCACGTAGCATTCGTTTACGTGGGAATTATTTACACGTATTTCCGCAAGCAGGGATCAGTTGTATGAGTCACTGCTTCTTAATCGAAGGTGAAATTTAAATTTGGAGACTAAGTATGTTTAATAAAAATTCAGTGATTATGGCAATTTTAACTACGGCACTCATGGCTGCAACTGGCGCGAATGCAAGAGAAGCTTCCGAGGGTCCAAGGGGTGCAGATAACCCTGCTGACGTGGCGGAAGCTGGTCAACGGCATGGTCGTGGTGCGGATGATCTGCCCGGCGATATTCGACATGGTCGTGGTACGGACGATTTAGCTGGTGATGTTCGACATGGTCGTGGTACGGACGATTTGGCTGGTCATGTTCGACATGGCCGTGGTGCGGATGATCTGCCTGGTACGGGTGGTGCCGATGATGATGGAACTCCAGATCAAGGACCAGGCGATAATTAATCAAACTTGATGTACCTGAGCCCGTAAACATGTTGTTTACGGGCTTTTTGTTTGGTGCGCCTGTGTTGTGCACACTTAAAGTTTGTTGGGTTTAAGCATGAAGGTGGGGACATCATGCTCCTCGACGATGCCGAGGAGCAGGGCTTTAAGCAGCAGAATAGTATCCTATGGTCTTCCTGAAAGCAAGCTGCAATTATACCTATATCTAGCAAAGAAGCAGATTATAAACGTCCGATCCTGCCACACCGGAAGGCGCCCGCCAGACCATGTTAGTATTTCTTATCCGTTGTCAAAAGGTTATGCTGTCACCTATTAAACATATTTATTAGGTAGGCAGATTTTGAGTAATTTTTTTCAACAAATTGAAGCAGCCCTTATTCACACTGCAACTCAGCATGTGCCGAAAATGGCGGAGCCGTTGCCAAATGATAAATAGATACTAAGCGTATGAAACGAGAGTACTACTCTGGTTCTATTTGTAACTTCCTTCGTTCTTCAATCGAAGAGATACTTGGCATACTTGCACTGAATAATGATTTTACTCTGATCCAAACTCAACGCAGCGCATGGGTTACGCAAATAGAAATACTTCACGAGGTTCTTAAACCATACGAAGGTTCGATTTATTTCGAATACTCCATCCCCCGCATGGGGCGACGAATTGATGTTGTGCTATTGATTGGCCCGGTAATCTTTGTACTCGAGTTTAAAGTGGGTGAAAGTGAATTTACCTCTTCCGCCATTGATCAGGCATATGACTACGCACTGGATTTGAAGAACTTTCACGAATCCAGCCACGGGGAATACATTGCTCCAATTCTGATTGCTACTAATGCAAGAGATGCTGTGCCAATAGTTGTCGTAGCTCCTCAAAATGACAGGCTACTTTTTCCAATAAAGTCAGGTATTGCGCAGCTCCGTTGCGTAATCGAAGATGTGTTGCGCTTTGTTGAAGGTGGCGAAATAGATGTGAATCAATGGGAGAGCGGTCGTTATTGCCCAACTCCAACTATCATTGAAGCAGCGATGGCTCTTTACAACAACCATTCTGTCTCTGAAATCACACGAAGTGATGCAAGTGCTATTAATTTAAGTCAGACCTCTGCCGCAATTTCTGAAATCATCAGGTTTTCGAGAGAAAATTCGCGCAAATCAATTTGTTTGGTGACAGGTGTTCCTGGGTCTGGCAAAACATTAGTGGGGCTTGATGTTGCCACTAAACATATTAATCAAGATGATGATTTGTATAGCGTGTATCTGTCTGGTAACGGCCCACTTGTGAAAATACTTTGTGAAGCGCTTGCACGCGATAGGGTCATGCGTGGCGGTGAAACAGGAGAGAAGATTAAAATTGGTATGGCTCGTAGCAATGTCAAAACGTTTATCCAGAATGTTCACCACTTCCGTGATGAATGCCTACTTGATAAGTCGAGACCACCCATTGAGCACGTTGCAATATTCGATGAAGCTCAGCGCGCTTGGAATATGGAACAAACTTCATCTTTTATGTTGCGCAAGAAAAATACCCCCGACTTTAACCAATCAGAGCCTGAATTTTTGATATCTTGCATGAATCGTCATACTGATTGGACTGTTATTGTTTGCCTTGTTGGTGGAGGACAAGAGATCAATACAGGAGAAGCCGGTATCGGGGAGTGGATTGATTCAGTAAATCGGTCATTTCCAGACTGGCATATTCATATTTCATCGCGCCTAACAGATGCCGAGTACAACGCAGAAAAAATACTGGAAGAGATGAAGCTGCGCCAACAGGTAACCTACCATGACGGGCTGCATTTGGCGGTGTCGATGCGTTCATTCCGAGCAGAAGATGTTTCGCTTCTTGTAAAACAGATGCTCGATCTTGAAGTCGATTCTGCTC
>JBEBGP010000164.1:0-4849 GCA_040081045.1 Candidatus Nitrotoga sp. | reverse complement strand
ACCCGCTCCAAATACCTGGATTGATCGACCCCGGATTGATCGACCCCGGTCATACCGTGCGCTTCATCATCATGTATTTTATTTTGCCGATCGCCTCGGTCGGATTCAACTCTTTCGGGCACACATCCGCACAATTCATAATCGTGTGGCAGCGAAACAACCGATACGGGTCTTCCAGATTATCCAAGCGCTCACTGGTAACTTGATCACGGCTATCGGCGATGAACCGATACGCTTGCAGCAACCCGGCGGGGCCTACAAACTTATCCGGATTCCACCAGAACGAAGGACAGGCAGTGGTGCAGCAGCCACACAAAATACATTCGTATAATCCGTCCAACTCGGCGCGCTGTGCGGGGGATTGTAGCCGCTCGGTTTCCGGCGGCGGATCGTTATTCACCAGATAGGGTTTGACCGAATTATATTGCTTAAAAAATTGTGTCATATCGACCACCAGATCGCGTATGACAGGCAATCCCGGCAACGGACGCAGAGTAATCGGCTCTTTCAAACTGGAAAGCTGCGTGACACACGCCAAGCCGTTACGGCCATTAATATTCATCGCGTCCGAACCGCACACGCCCTCGCGACAGGATTTCCGCAGACTCAAACTGTCGTCCTGCTTCTTAATCAGCAGCAAGGCATCCAGCAACATTTTCTCACCCGCTGCTATGTCCAGGTCGTAATCCTGCATGCGTGGCTGCTCGTCCGTTTCTGGGTTGTAGCGATAAATATTAAATTTCATTTTGGTCCTCACAATTATCTTTAATCTTGACCTGCATGCTCGTTTTTTTATCCAGCGATACCCCTTCTACCGAGCCGAAAATTCACACTCCCAAGCCAGGCAAGACGCAAAAAAATTATGTCAACGCATATGATCAAAATGTTATAAGCAGTCTTTTGCGGACAACACAGTATGGCGACGTAAATTGGATTTTTATATTGACTAATACACCCGCGCCTTGGGCGGAAACGATTCCACAGTCAGCGGCTTAAGTCGTACCGGCTTGTAATCCAACCGCTGTCCCGAGCTGTAATACAGTGAATGTTTCAACCAGTTATCATCATCACGCAGCGGGAAATCATCGCGCGCATTGCCGCCCCGGCTTTCCTGCCTGGCCGCCGCCGCAACCATGGTAGCTTGCGCGACTTCGATCAGGTTATCCAATTCCAATGCTTCAATCCGCGCCGTGTTAAATATTTTGCTATGATCTTTGATGCCGGTATTTTTCACGCGCCCGGCCACTTCGGCAATTTTTTTAACACCTTCCGCGAGTAAATCCGGAAAACGGAAAACCCCGCAATGAGTCTGCATTACTTGCCGCATGGCGGCTCCGACCTCGGCCACATTCTCGCCATTTTTTTGCTTACTCAATCTGTCCAAACGTGCCAAGGGACGCTCCGCCGCGTCCGCAGGTAGCAACTGGGGATGCGGATTGCGTTGCAAATCTTCGATAATCTGGCGCGCGGTTTCGCGCCCAAACACCAGCAAATCCAGCAGTGAATTGCAGCCCAGGCGATTTGCGCCATGCACCGAAACGCACGCACATTCGCCCGCCGCATACAATCCTTCGACCACCTCTTCGGGGCCGGTTTTGTACGGTGCGACTACCTGTCCATGATAATTAACCGGGATGCCGCCCATCATGTAATGCGCAGTGGGTACAACCGGAATCGGCGCGTTAATAGGATCGACATGGGCGAATTTAATGGATATATCGCGTATGCCGGGCAACCTTTGCATGATGACATCGCGGCCCACATGATCGATTTTCAGCAGCACATGGTCGGCATTTTTTCCGCAGCCACGACCTTGTTTTATTTCGGTGGCAATGGCGCGCGACACCACGTCGCGACTGGCCAAATCTCGGGCAGTGGGCGCGTATCTATCCATGAATCGCTCGCCCTCTTTGTTGATTAAATAACCGCCCTCACCACGCACACCTTCCGAAATCAGCACACCGGCATCGTATACGCCGGTCGGGTGAAATTGAAAAAACTCCATGTCCTCCAGCGGAATATCCGCGCGTGCCGCCATGCCGAGACCATCACCCGTGTTGATGTAAGCATTGGTGCTAGCTTGAAATATACGTCCAGCGCCACCCGTCGCCAGCAATGTGGCGCGCGCCTGAAAGATCATCACTTCGCTGGTTTCGATTTCCATTGCCACTACGCCCAGCACGTCACCCGCCTGGTTGCGGATTAAATCCAGCGCCATCCATTCCACAAAAAAATGGGTGTTAGCCTGCATGTTGCGTTGATACAGGGTATGCAGCAATGCGTGGCCCGTCCGATCGGCCACAGCACAGGCGCGTTCGACCGGGTTTTTGCCAAAACCCTGCATGTGTCCACCAAAGGGCCGTTGATAGATTTTGCCATTTTCCAGCCGATCAAACGGCATGCCAAAATGCTCCAGCTCATACACCACACCGGGTGCGGTGCGGCACATAAATTCAATGGCATCCTGATCGCCCAGATAATCTGAACCTTTAACCGTGTCGTACATGTGCCAATGCCAACTATCTTCGCGCACATTACCAAGCGATGCCGCGATACCGCCCTGTGCCGCCACAGTATGCGAACGGGTGGGAAACACCTTGGACAGCACCGCTACTTTCAGCCCCGCCTCGGACAAGGCCAGCGCCGCGCGCATCCCCGAACCCCCTGCGCCCACTATCACCACATCGAATATGCGTTTCGCAACAGCCATTACACTCCCCACAAAATTTGTACCGCCCAGATTACATACAGCACCAAAGAAACAATCACCAGCACGTAGATACTCAACCGCAACGGCGCGGATTTAACGTAATCCATGACGATTTCACGCACCCCTATCCAGGCGTGGTAGTACATCGCCAGTAAAAACAAGAGCGTGAATGCGCGCACAACGGAATAAGAAAATAATGCAGACCAACCCGCGTAATCCATATCGGGATGCAGCAAGACATAACCTGTCAGCAGCACTATATAAATCGCCATAACCACAGCGGTCACACGCTGTACGATCCAATCGCGCAGGCCGTAATGCGCGCCGGTTACAACCCGGTCAACAGGCCCCATGCGATCTACCATAATTTCACTCCTGCAAACAATGTCAGCAGCAAACTTATAATCATCACCCAACGGCTGCTCGCGCGTGCCTGCGGCAGCTTTATCCCGTGGTGCATGTCCAATGCCAGATGACGAACGCCGGAGCAGAAATGTTGAATCAAGCCCCACAATACGACCAGTAAAAATAATTTGCTGAGCGGGCTTTGCAATGCTTCAAGCAGCCGGGCGTAGGTTTCTTCTGAGTGCAAACTGTATTGCAGCATTAACAGCAGCAAGGGCAGTGCTAGAAAAAGGAGTGCGCCACTGATGCGATGCAGAATGGAAACCAGCGCGGGAAGCGGCAACCTGATTTGCAATGGGTTGAGATAGACGGGACGTTTTTTGTTCATTATTTGTTATTTATTATTCATCGTTAATGCTGTTCCCGCAAACGGATGGCACATATTCTTGCACGCTTCGCAAGGTAAAGGAATACTCGCACAATGAGCACATCGCCGAAAGCCGGAATTGCGCCGATTTCTCACGGCTGTTTATTATCCGCAGCCTTTCCCCAAGCCATTCAAAACGCCCCCGAACTCGTGTCAACCTGAACGAAGCGTCAAAATCGGACTGTTTTTTGCTACAATTGCTCCTTTGCGCAATTAGATCAACCCCCCGTTAAGGAGCATCATGAGTTTTACCGCTGTCGCAAATGTCACACCCCGTCTGCATCGCTCTGAACTCGCCGTCCCCGGCTCCAACCCCACCCTGTTTGAAAAAGCTGCCAAGTCTGCGGCGGATATTATTTTTCTGGATTTGGAAGATGCCGTCGCACCCGATGATAAAGAGACCGCACGCAAAAATATTATTGCCGGGCTCAATGATATTGACTGGGGCAACAAAACGCTGATGCTGCGGATCAACGGTTTGGACACACACTATATGTACCGTGACGTGGTCGATGTGGTGGAGAGCTGCCCACGGCTGGACATGATCTTGATTCCCAAAGTTGGCGTGGCGGCGGATGTGTACGCCATCGACATGATGGTCACCCAAATTGAAGCGGCCAAAAAACGCGGCAAGCGCATCGGCTTTGAAGTGCTGATTGAAACCGCGTTGGGCATGGCCAATGTGGAAGCCATCGCACAATCCAGCCCGCGTTTGGAAGCAATGTCGTTTGGCGTGGCAGATTATGCCGCTTCGACGCGCGCCAGAACCACAGTCATCGGCGGCGTGCATCCCGAATATGGCGTACTGACCGATAAAGACAGTACAGGCAAACGCGATTATTTTTGGGCGGATCCGTGGCATGGCGCGCAAACCCGCATGATGGTTGCCTGCCGCGCCTATGGCTTGCGTCCGATTGATGGTCCATTTGGTGATTTTAATGATCCGGAAGGTTTCAAAGCTGCTGCCCGCCGCGCTGCGGTGCTGGGTTACGAGGGCAAGTGGGCGATTCATCCTTCACAAATAGCTTTGGCCAATGAGGTGTTTACCCCCACCACCGCTGAAATCACCAAGGCGCAACGCATCATGGAAGCAATGGCGCAAGCCGCCAAAGATGGCAAGGGTGCGGTGTCGCTGGATGGCCGCTTGATCGATGCAGCCAGCATTCGCATGGCGGAAGCACTGCTCGAAAAAGCACGCAGTTTGAAAGGGAACGCTGCATAGTAAGCACGCGGGCGAATTCACCCGCAAAAGGGGTAGGCCGATGGGTTCCCGGCTGCTATTGCAGCCACCCATTCGCACGCTACGTTGCACCAAAGGTACGCAATCCGCTATCCAATAAATCGGATGCGGAGTTGTCAGCACAGTG
>JBEBGP010000039.1:0-4852 GCA_040081045.1 Candidatus Nitrotoga sp. | reverse complement strand
GCGATTAAACGGCGAATTTTTTGCGCCTGCACGTAATAAGCATCATAGTAGCCGTGTGATAAAACATAAGTACCGATCATGATACGGCGTTTCACTTCCGCGCCAAAACCTTGCGCACGCGATTTTTGATACATGTCGGTCAGGTCAGAATATTCCCCGGCGCGGTAGCCGTAGCGCACACCATCAAAGCGTGACAGGTTGCTGGAAGCCTCTGCTGGAGCAATTACATAGTAAACCGGAATGGATAATTTTGAGTTGGGCAGACTGATGTTAACTACTGTTGCGCCCAGTTTTTGATATTCGACTATTGCCGACGCAACGGCCTGTGCGACATCATCGCTCAAGCCTTCGGCAAAAAATTCCCGGGGTAATCCTATGCGTAAACCGCTTAAAGGCTGGCTGTTGGAGGATTGCTTGGTATCTATAGCCCGCAGATAATTTTCCGGGGAACGCTGCAAGCTGGTTGAATCACGCTCATCAAATCCCGCCATGGTGTTTAACAGCAGTGCCAAATCTTCTGCACTGCGTGCCATCGGTCCCGCTTGATCAAGGCTGGAAGCGAAAGCTATCATGCCGTAACGCGACACCACGCCATAGGTTGGTTTAATGCCGCTGATGCCGCACAGTGCCGCAGGCTGGCGAATAGAACCCCCCGTATCGGTACCTGTGGCTGCCGCGCACAGTCGCGCTGCCACCGCCGCCGCCGACCCACCTGAGCTGCCGCCGGGCACGACATTATGATCCCATGGATTTTTTACCGCGCCGAAATATGAAGTTTCATTGGATGAACCCATTGCGAATTCATCCATGTTGGTCTTGCCTAAATTGACCGCACCCGCCTCATTAAATTGTTGAATGACGTGTGCGTCGTAAGGCGCAATAAAATCTGCCAGCATCTTCGAACCGCAGGTGGTACGCCAATCTTTAGCACAAAAAATATCTTTTTGCGCGATGGGAATACCCGTTAAATTGGGGATAGCAGGTATGGCATGGCTGTTATTGTTCGCCAATCTGGCATCGGCCTGGCGCGCCTGTGCCAGGCTCATTTCGGCATTGGTGGTGATATAAGCATTAAGTGTCGGATTATGAGCGGCGATGCGCTCCAAATACAGCCTGGTCAATTCGACACTGGAAATTTTTTTGGTTTGCAACGCGCTGCCAAGTTGGCGCAAACTGAAATGCAAAGGGGACTGATTGGGCATGGACGAGATTAATGCTGTGCGGTGTCTGTTTTTTTAAGGCGACTCGGATAATTGCTTTGGAAATTTACTCTATTGCTGGCGGAACCAGATAGAGGTTGCGTTCAACTTGCGGCGCGAGCGTTTGAAACAACTCGCGCTGATCTGGCTCACTCACTCTATCCTCACGCAAACGCTGCGTGGCATCCTGCGCGTGTGACATGGGCTGGATGCCCGTTGTATCGACTGCTTGCATCTGCTCGATCAAATTAAAAATAGTGGTCAATTGTGCTTGGGCAGCTTGCGCTTCCTGCTCGGTGATCGCCAGCCGAGCCAATCGGGCAATCTTGTAAACGTCATTCATGTTAATTGACATGGGCTTGGCTACTTTCTTTAAGGTCACGCCGACTTTCTTTAAACAGGTTGAGAGGGTATCATAAACACCTTCTGAAACCTACATTACTAAAGGGTGTTCCTTTTCCCATGTTCAAAATGTTCAAAATTTTTGATAACTATTTTACCAGCGACCTCGCCATAGATTTGGGTACTGCCAACACCCTAATTTGGGTACGCGGACAGGGCATTGTTTTGAATGAGCCATCTGTGGTCGCTATCAGGCAAGAGGGCGGGCCGAACGGGAAAAAAATTATTCAGGAAGTGGGGCTGGCAGCCAAGCGAATGCTGGGACGCACGCCAACTAACATTACCGTTATCCGCCCGATGCGCGATGGCGTAATCGCCGATTTTACTGTAACCGAGCAGATGCTCAAACAATTTATAGGCCGGGTGCACCAATCGGGTACTTTTCGACCCAGTCCGCGCATCGTCATTTGCGTGCCGTGCGGCTCTACCCAGGTGGAACGCCGTGCTATTCGAGAATCGGCTTACGGTGCCGGCGCACGCCGCGTGGAGTTGATCGAGGAGCCGATGGCAGCAGCAATAGGTGCGGATTTACCGGTTGAAGATGCCACGGGATCAATGGTGGTGGATATTGGTGGTGGCACGACCGAAGTTGGTGTGATGTCGCTGGGCGGCACAGTATATTCCGGCTCGGTGCGCGTGGGCGGAGATAAGCTGGATGAAGCTATCATCAATTACATTCGTCGTAACTACGGCATGTTGATCGGCGAAACCACTGCTGAGCAGATAAAAAAAGGGATCGGTTCAGCATTTCCCGGCAGCGAAGTAAAAGAAGTGGAGGTGATGGGCCGCAATCTGGCAGAGGGCGTACCGCGTAGCTTCACCATTTCCAGCAACGAAGTTTTGGAAGCACTGACCGATCCGCTAAACAGCATAGTCAGCGCAGTGAAAATTGCTCTTGAACAGACACCTCCCGAACTTGGCGGCGATATTGCGCGCAAGGGCATGGTGCTTACCGGAGGCGGTGCGTTGTTACGTGATATTGATCGGTTGCTGATGGAAGAATCCGGCTTGCCTGTTGTAGTTGCAGACGATCCGCTCACCTGCGTGGTACGCGGCTCGGGCAAGGCACTGGATAGTCTGGATAGAAATACGGGCATTTTTATCCATGATTAAGTCTCGATTTTAAAGCATGGTTCAATGACCATCTTGTCCGCCCGCCCGGCTGTTTTCAAACCTCTTTTTTGAATGGAACACACGCGCTCTTTCCGCTTCTTCAATCGTGGACCAAGCCAAGCTGCACGTCTGGTATTTTTCGCTTTACTTTCTCTGCTACTGCTCTTTGTCGATGCGCGTTTTAAATATCTGGAATATGCACGGCATATATTATTTGTTCCTGTGAGTGCTCTGCAAAGTCTGGTCACCCTGCCCGGCAAGGTATGGAATGAAGCCGGTGAATATTTAATCACCCAGACACGATTAGTGCGGGAAAATGAGCAATTGCGCCTGGACAGTACCAAACAAGGTGCACAGCTACAACAGTTGCAAGTATTACAGGCCGAGGTGGGGCAACTGCGCACTTTGCTGGCCGTGCAGCAACACGCCGAATATCCGATGCAGCTGGCGGAGATAATCTTTGTTGAACGAAATATATTCAAGCGCAAACTTTTTCTGGACAAAGGGTCGAACGCAAATGTGTTGATCGGACAAATTGTGATTGATGAAGTGGGTGTGGTCGGGCAAATTACCCGTGTTTATCCGTGGATCAGCGAAGTTACGCTCATCACAGACAAAGACCATACCGTTCCCGTACAAGTGTTACGCAATGGTTTGCGCGCCATCGCCTTTGGTTCGGGCGGCACAGCCGACATCACGTTACGCTATTTACCGGTTAACGCCGAGATTGAGGTGGGTGACGTGCTGGTTACCTCGGGCATAGACGGCACATATCCACCCGGTTTACCCGTAGCACGGGTCACAAAAGTTGAGCGCAATCCGGCATACCCTTTTGCACGTATCACCTGCACGCCATTGGCAGGAGTAGATAAAAATCGGCAACTTTTAATTTTGACAGGCTTGCCAAAATTGCCCGCGCGCCCGGAAGCTGAAGTTGAAAAAACAATCAACAAACCCAGAAAATTTCCCCGAAAAACACCATGAGTGAATCCGCCTCCCATAGCCGGGAATTTTTATCTGCTTCCAGCGGCGGCTTTATTGCGGGCAGCATGTTGATTGCGCTACTGCTCAACTGGTTACCCTGGCAAGGTTGGTGGCTGGCATTGCGGCCTGATTTTGTAGCGCTGGTGTTACTGTATTGGTGTACCCACAAACCGTATCGTGTCGGCATAGGTGTGGCATGGATGGTCGGTATTTTGGCTGATGTGGCAGATGCCAGCCTGTTTGGACAGCATGCACTGGCCTATTCGGTACTGGCGTTCGGCGGCGTGGTACTGCATCGGCGCGTACAGATGTTTGACTTGCGCCAACAAACTTTACAAGTTTTCCCGTTATTTTTATTGTCGCAGACCATTTATGCTTTTGTGTATTGGCAGCTTTCCGGGCATATGGTGTGGGAATATTTTATCAGCAGCATTTTCTCGGCCGCGCTATGGGCTCCGCTCACCTTGATGTTGCAATCGTTGCGTCGCGCGCGCGCTCATTCTGATCAGCTGTGACCACCCCAATCGAGAACCTGGCATGAACCATCGCATCGAGCTTAAAGATTCGCAGCGGGAAATACATCATTTCCGCTTGCGCCTGATGCTCTGCGTAAGCTTTGTGCTGTTGCTGTTTTTTTTGCTGCTGGCGCGCTTTATTTATTTGCAGGTCATTAAGCACAGCCATTACGAAACGCTGGCGGAGAATAACCGCATTTCCATCGTGCCGATTGTGCCAAGCCGGGGCGTAATTCGGGATCGCAACGGTGAAGTGCTGGCGCGCAATTACTCCGGTTACACACTGGAAATCACCCCCGGCAAAGTGAAAGATATGGAAGGTCTCATCAATCAACTGGCACTGTTGGTCGATATTTCCAACAAGGATCGCAAACGCTTCAAAAAATTATTAACTGAAAGTCGCAATTTCGACAGCTTACCCATACGCAACCGCTTAACAGATATTGAGGTGGCGCGCATGGCCGCACAAGTTTTTCGCTTTCCCGGGGTGGAAATTAAAGCCCGATTGTTTCGTGAATATCCGCACCGCGAGTTAACTTCGCATTTTATCGGCTACATTAGCCGCATCAATGATGAAGATTTGAAAATTATTGAGGAAAGCAATGAGAACTCCAACTACTTGGGTACCGACTACATTGG
>JBEBGP010000097.1:0-4868 GCA_040081045.1 Candidatus Nitrotoga sp. | reverse complement strand
CGATAACTGTGTTGGCATCGTCTTCGGCTCCTAGTCGTACTCAAATGTACTGTCTTCGTCACCTCATCCTTGCCGCCTTGTTCTCCTTTTTAACGCGAATTGGAATAAACAGTATGTTGGTAAGCAAAAGTAAATTAAATGACCTCATTCCTTGATCTTCCTCCGTTGTTGAGCGCGCATGGTACGGTGCGTTTACCCGGTTCCAAAAGTATTTCCAACCGTATGTTGTTGTTGGCCGCGTTGTCGAATGGTGTAACCGAGATTCGCGATTTACTGCATTCCGATGATACTGAGCACATGTTGGACGCCTTGCGTACACTGGGTGTGGCAGTAGAATCGGTGGGCAGTCATGCTTATTGCATTCAGGGGTGTGCAGGAAACTTTCCAAATAAAAAGGCCGTGTTGTTTTTGGGTAATGCGGGCACGGCATTTAGACCCTTGACTGCAGTGTTGGCATTGGCAGGCGGGGAGTATCAGCTATCCGGTGTGGCGCGTATGCATGAGCGGCCCATCGCCGATTTGGTCGGTGCTTTGCGCAAATTGGGTGCAGATATTACCTATCTAGGCACGGAGGGTTTTCCGCCACTGGGAATTCGCCCAGCGGTCATTCACCCGGCAGCCAGAGTTTCCGTGCGTGGCGATGTGTCCAGTCAGTTTCTCACCGCGCTGCTGATGGCCGCGCCGCTGGCGCAGCAGGACATGCTCATAGAGGTGGAGGGGGAATTAATTTCCAAACCGTATATCGAAATTACGCTCAATATGATGGCGCAGTTTGGTGTGCGCGTAGAGCGCAATGGCTGGATTTCATTCATGGTGCGCAATGGGAGTCAGTATAAAAGTCCGGGCGTGGTTTTTGTCGAGGGCGATGCCTCATCGGCTTCTTATTTTCTTGCGGCAGGCGCGATCGGCGGTGGTCCAGTGCGCGTCGAGGGCGTGGGCAAAAATAGTATCCAGGGCGATGTGCGTTTTGCCGAGGCATTGCAAGCGATGGGGGCACATGTTGAACTTGGTGAAAATTGGATTGGCGCAACTGCGCCTGTGGAGCATGGCTTGAAACATGGCAAGTTGCGCGGTATTGATCTGGATTGCAATCACATCCCTGATGCGGCCATGACCCTGGCAGTGTGTGCCCTGTTTGCGGAAGGCACGACTACCTTGCGCAATATTGCCAGTTGGCGCGTGAAAGAAACGGATCGTATTCATGCCATGGCAACTGAACTGCGCAAGGTCGGTGCGACAGTCGATGAGGGCGCAGATTTTATTCGCATCACGCCGCCCGCGAAAATATTGCATGCAGCCATTGACACTTATGATGATCACCGCATGGCCATGTGTTTTTCACTGGCTGCATTCGGCGGGGCGGGTCTGCGCATCAATAATCCGCAGTGTGTGGCAAAAACCTTTCCTGATTATTTTGCGCGCTTTGCCGAGGTGGTGCAGCCAGTGCCAGTCATTGCCATAGACGGGCCGTCTGCGTCCGGCAAAGGCACGGTTGCACAGCAGGTGGCGCAGGCACTGGGCTTTCATTATCTGGATAGCGGCGCGCTGTATCGACTACTGGCACTGGCGGCGCAAAGACAGGGCATCGCCTTAAACGCAGCAGAGCAGTTGGCAAAGCTGGCAGCCGAGATGCAAATACGTTTTGCAGGCGCGGATATTTGGTTGAATGAGGTGCTGGTTGGACAGGAATTACGCTCGGAGCAAACCGCAGCTGCGGCATCAACTGTGGCTGCATTTCCGGCAGTGCGCGCGGCGTTATTGCACAAGCAACATGCGTTTCGTCGGGCACCGGGACTGGTGGCTGATGGGCGCGATATGGCCTCTGTGGTATTTCCCGATGCCAAGGTCAAAATATTTCTTACTGCCAGTGCCGATGCACGGGCAGAGCGTCGCTATAAGCAATTGATGGGAAACGGATCGGGCTTGATGAGAACCGAAATGGATGCTACCATCGCAAACCTTTTGCAAGAAATCCGTGTGCGTGATGAGCGTGATATGCAGCGCAGCGTGGCTCCTTTGCAGCAGGCAGTGGGCGCGAGTTTGCTGGATACCACAAATTTAACCGTCGCTCAGGCGGTGCAGGTGGTGCTGAAAAGCTACCGTGCACTGGAGTCTTGAAGAAAGCAGTACCTTTGTCTGGCCCTGTAACGACCCCATCGTTCAGGTTTTTTAACTAACCCCCGCATTTTGCGGATTTGTCCTGGAACTATTTATAAATGATTGCTAACGCTGCCGCAGTAGAAAACGATCCTGAAAGTTTTGCCTCCATGTTTGCAGAAAGCCTGACGCGCAAGGAAATGCGCGCGGGTGAACTCATCACCGCACAGGTCGTGCGTATTGATCACAACGTCGTGGTGGTGAATGCAGGTCTTAAATCTGAAAGTTTTATTCCTGTCGAAGAATTTTTTGGTGCAAATGGTGAAGTTGATGTTAAGTCGGGCGATTTTGTTACTGTGGCAATTGAATCCCTTGAAAACGGTTATGGCGAAACCAAGCTGTCCCGTGAAAAGGCCAAGCGTCTGGCGGCATGGTCAGATCTGGAAACCGCAATGGAAGAGGGTAAGATTGTCGAAGGTTACGTCAGCGGCAAAGTAAAAGGCGGTCTAACTGCCATGGTAAACGGCATACGTGCATTCTTGCCAGGCTCGTTGGTGGATATTCGCCCGGTGAAAGATACGACACCGTATGAAAATAAGACTATGGAATTAAAGATTATTAAATTGGATCGCAAACGCAACAACATCGTGGTATCACGGCGTGCGGTTCTGGAGGCAAGTCAGGGTACGGATCGGCAGGCTATTATGGCCAGCCTGACCGAAGGCGCGATCGTTAAAGGCGTGGTGAAAAATATCACCGATTATGGCGCGTTTGTTGATTTGGGGGGTATTGATGGATTGCTGCATATTACTGATCTGGCATGGCGACGCATCAAGCATCCTTCTGAAGTTTTAACGGTCGGGGATGAGGTCGAAGCAAAGATTCTAAAATTTGATCAGGAGAAAAATCGTGTTTCACTGGGCATCAAACAAATGGGCGATGATCCGTGGCTGGGCTTGGAGCGCCGTTATCCTGCCAGCACACGTTTGTTCGGCAAGGTCACCAATTTGACTGACTACGGCGCGTTTGTTGAAATCGAGCCGGGCATTGAAGGTCTGGTACACGTTTCAGAAATGGATTGGACCAACAAAAATGTACACCCGTCAAAAGTTGCGCAACTGGGTGATGAAGTCGAAATCATGATTCTCGAAATCGATGAGCAGCGTCGCCGTATTTCTCTGGGCATGAAGCAATGCAAGGCGAATCCGTGGGATGATTTTGCTTTGAATTTCAAGAAAGGCGACAAGGTTAAAGGCCAGATCAAATCGATTACTGATTTTGGCGTGTTCATTGGCTTGGATGGCGGCATTGATGGTCTGGTGCATTTGTCTGACATTTCTTGGACCATCCCCGGCGAAGAAGCCGTGCGTAACTACAAGAAGGGGGATGAACTGGAAGCCGTGGTGCTGGCAATTGACGTGGAACGCGAGCGCATTTCGCTGGGTATCAAGCAAATGGATGGCGATATTTTCAGCGGCTACATTGCCACGCATGACAAGGGTAGCGCAGTGAATGGCGTGGTTAAGGCGGTGGATGTCAAGGGTGCGACAATTATGCTGGATGGGGATGTTGAAGGCTACCTTAAGGCTTCTGAATTATCTTCAGATCGGGTTGAAGACTTGCGCTTGAGCCTCAAAGAAGGCGATCCGATAAAAGCTGTTATCATCAACATAGATCGTAAGAACCGCAGTATCAATCTGTCAGTTAAGGCATTGGATAAGGCCGAGGAAACTGCCGCAATGCAGAAGTTCACGGCTGCTTCAGATAATGCATCATCGTCTGGGACGACCAATTTGGGCGCGTTGTTAAAAGCCAAGATGGACACCAGCAAGCCTGACGCTTAACAAAGGGGAGGAGCATGACTCGTTCTGATCTTATCAGCAGGCTGGCGGAGCGTCATCCGCAGTTGTTGGCAAAGGATGCTGAGTTGGCCGTTAAGGTCATTCTGGATGCGATGTCTTTGGCATTGTCTCAGGGCAACCGTATTGAAATTCGCGGCTTCGGTAGTTTTGCCCTGAATTATCGGCCAGCCCGTACCGGGCGCAATCCGAAATCAGGGGAAAAAGTTCAGGTTCCGGCCAAATATGTGCCGCACTTCAAGGCTGGCAAGGATCTGCGTGAACGGGTTGATTATTAACTGACTGGCAGAAAAAAGTGTAAAAATAGGCGGTCCTCGAAAGAGTGTACCGCTTTATTTTTGGCACTAATATTTATGATCAGTTTTACCGGAAAGTGGAATCAAGAAAAGAATGTTTGAATTTGAATTATGGATGTTATTGGTTTTCCCCCTGTTTTTTGTGATGGGGTGGTTGTCTGCGCGCATTGACATCAAGCAATTGTTATCCGAGTCGAGCGCCCTGCCGCGCTCGTACTTTCAGGGGCTTAACTTTTTGCTCAACGAGCAGCAGGATAAAGCCATTGAAGCTTTCATTGAAGTCGTCAAAGTTGATCCGCAAACCATTGAGTTGCATTTCGCGCTGGGCAGTCTTTTCCGTCGCCGCGGTGAAGTGGATCGCGCTATTCGTATGCACTTGAATCTGGTTGAGCGTACCGATCTGGAGGAAGATAAAAGGCAGCAGGCGATGTTTGAATTGGCGCAAGATTACCTCAAGGCGGGCATTCTGGATCGTGCGGAAGCATTATTTATAAAATTGGAATCGACTTCGTATGCCAAGGCAGCACTCGATCTGCTGCTCGAGTTGTACCAAAAGGAAAAGGATTGGCTCAAAGCGATTGATATTACGCATCGCCTGGCTACGGTGACCAATCAA
>JBEBGP010000303.1:0-17464 GCA_040081045.1 Candidatus Nitrotoga sp. | reverse complement strand
AGCGGGCTGACCCAGGCTCAGCCTGTAATTGGCGATGGCGCAGGCCAGATGTGTTTTGCCACAACCACTCGGGGCAACCAAAATCAACCACCCCTTCGCGCGGGCATTGCTCATCATAGGCCGCATAAATTTCCACGCGACGACGAGTATAGGGATCAAATGCTTCCACCTCATGTGCTCGCAAACCTTGCTCTTTACTGCTGCCTATAAAATTTTGCACCTCGCGCGGCGGAAATTTTTCTTCATCGATGTTGAGCGATTTCATCAAACGCTTAATCATGCCCAGTTGATCGCCGCTGTCCAGAATTTGAAAGGTTTGCGGCAAGCCTGCTTCGCGATAATGAGCGCGCAACATGCGGTTACATAGGCCGTGAAACGTCCCCATCCATATGCCGCGTATGTTGATCGGCAGCATGGACGACAAGCGCATCATCATTTCTTTGGCGGCTTTGTTGGTGAAAGTCACCGCCAGAATTTCATGCGGGTTAACCTGCTCCGAGCTTATCAGCCAGGCAATGCGGGTGGTAAGTACGCGCGTTTTTCCACGACCCGCGCCGGCGAGTATCAGCGCGGATTGTGAGGGCAGGGTAACAGCGGAAAGTTGCTCGGAGTTGAGGCCGGCAAGCAGGGTAGGATTCATGACGGAATTATGCCATTAAAGTCTATTGCGTTCGCCATCATTGCCTTGACTCAATACCTCAAAATGCTGGTGGTGTGAAACGTTATACGTTGCTCAAGCTCAGCTCTATTAACATTTAGCGTCTGGTGCTGTCATGGGTTTGGCCTTGCTATCACTGTCAACACTATGGTTCGTCATAAAAATGACGCATAAATTTAAAATTGATCAGGTTTATTCCAAAAAATTGCGACCGTTTATTCGATAGCGCATGTTTGTGTTGTGTGTGCAATTAATCAATGTTCCCTTAACTCCCATAATCAAGTCACTAATTTTGCGATACTGGATCAGTAACAAAGCCTATGCGCGTCATCCCTGCTTTGGCTGCACTGGACATCACTTGCGCCACTAACTCATAACGCGCTTGAGCATCCGCTCGGATATGAAGCTCTGGTTGGGGTTGTTTTTTTGCTTCTACCAGAAAATGTGTATGCAATGAAGCTTGCTCAAGCTTCTCACCGTTCCAATATAAGCCACCGTCTTCACGGATGCCAAATTCGATGTGATCGGGTTTGGTAATATTGGCATTGCTCGAGGCCTTGGGCAAATCTATTTTGACCGCGTTGGTCAACAGCGGTGCGGTAATAATAAACACCACCAGCAACACCAGCATGACATCCACCAGGGGAACAACATTGATCTCTGCCATCGGCCCTTGATGGCGACGTGAATCGAAACTTCCAAATGCCATGATTTAGCCTTCCAAAAAAATCAATATCAAGCTTTCTTATCACCCACTGTCACCAACACATATAAATCATGTGCAAAGTTATCCAATTTCGCCAGCCAAATTCGATTACGGCGGGTAAATGAGTTGTAGGCCAACACAGCTGGAATCGCTACTGCCAGACCCACTGCGGTCATTATCAATGCCTCGCCAACTGGCCCAGCCACCTTATCCAGCGTACCTTGCCCGCTCATGCCGATTTGCACTAATGCATGATAAATTCCCCACACTGTGCCGAACAATCCAACGAACGGTGCAGCTGAACCAGCTGATGCCAATACCGTTAAGCCATATTCAACTTTGGTTGATTCCTGATCAATACCGTTACGCAACACGCGCGTTAAATACTCGGACATACCACCAGCCGCTAATAGTTTTCCTGTACCACTTTGGTTACCTTTGCTGACCAAGAGTGCATCACGTGCTAAACCAGAAAAGGCATTGTCGTCGCTTTTGTCACCCAGTATTACTTCCATATCTTGCAGTGAACTCGCTTCCCAGAATTCTTGCAAGAATGCTTCAGCTCGTCTTTTGGCAGATAAATTTGCCAGTGCTTTAGTCACAACGAGGTACCAACTCGCCACAGACAGAAACAGTAATAACGTTAAGACTCCGATACCCATTGCATCCACCTGAGAAATAAAATGTGCGAACCCCAAACCGTTTTCCATATTTTTCCTTTATAAAAAAATCATTCCGACAAAATAAAATCAAATGGTTGTAATGCAAAAGCATGCACCGCCACACCATTTCGCATGGTCGGTTTGCATCGCCAAGTTTTCACTGTCGCCAATGCGGCATCGTCAAGACGCGTAAAACTGGAAGATTCTTTAATGGTTGCATTGGTCACTTTGCCATCTTCACCCAATTCGACACGTAATATAACTTTACCTTGCTCATTCATGCGTTTCGATAACATCGGGTAATACGGTGCGGTACGCTCCGGACAAATCACCGACAGTTCGCTACTCAATGTAACGGGTTGCGATGGCAATTCCATTTGTGGTGGTGCAGGTAACGGAGTTTCCGCTACAGGCTCTGGCGGCGGGACAAAAACAGCGGGTTCATCGGACAACACCACAGGCGTTTCTACTGCCAAATGGATATGTACAGGCGGTGGTGGGTCAACTGGACGTGGTTTTGACGGCTCGGGTGGTTTGGGTTGCTCTGGTTCGGGTTCGGGCGCAGGCGGGGCAATAAAATGTACCATCAGGGTCGCAGCCTCACTTGGTGTGGGAAGAATACCGTAACGCCACAAACCATATAGCCCCAAACCATGCAGTGCCAACACGAACAGCAAGCCTATCAATTGTTCCTGTTTTAATTTGCGCAATGAACTCAACACTCCCTTAAGCCAAGAAAGTTTCTTGCGGAGGGAATATGGCGCAGCACCCAGCGTTCTATCAGTAAAACTAAAATCATCGTAATGCCCAGGAAAGGCAACAAAATACCTAATATTGTTATGATACCGATCAAACCGTAGGCAAACCTTGGTGCAGCCTGGTCGGGATTAGGTGCGCCTATCGTACCGGGTAAGCGTCGCCGCCACCACAGCACCACCGAGCTTACTATTATTAACAACAAACCCAAGGCTGTGAACACACCCAATGCCTGGTTAAACCAGCCAAATAATTGCCCCTCATGGATGGCGATGCCGTAACCGATGATTCGATCCAGCAACGGTTTGTCAGCGAATTTTTTTGTGGATTTAATCACACCCGTGGAGGCATCCAAAACCAAATTAACACGTAACGGACGGTTTTGTGTTTCCGAGCGTGCTGTCCAATCGGTAGGCGACCCTCCGGCCCAGACTGGCAGTTTTTTGGATGGTGGTGAAAACATCACGGGGGTCGGTAAATTGAGCGGCTGCACTGTAACTATCAAACGATCCAACGCACTGTAATCAATTTTTGGTTTAAGCGGCATGACAGGTGCGATACTGTGGCCTGCATGTCCGGCGTGCTCACTACCATCAGCCATATCTGTGGCAGGCGTATTCATTAACTTTCTATCAGCCAGCTCGGATGAACGTCCTGTGGTCCAATCTTGTTGAACTATTTTAGTCACACCAATCTGACGTACTTCTTTCAGCAATCCGCCCCAGGATTTCGCCCAGGGCAGACCGGAAATAAGTAAAAACAGCACAAAAAACGAAACCCACAAGCCTGTCACCGCATGAAGGTCGCGCCAGAAGACGCGCTGCCCGTGGCCAAGCCGTGGATACACGATGCCTGCCAAGTTACTGGTATTACGCGGCCACCACAAATACAGTCCCGTGATGAACATCACAATCGCCCAAGATGCAGCCAATTCAACGATATTCGAGCCTTGATCACCCAATAGTAAATCGCCGTGAATACGATGCACCACATTCATAAGACGCCAATCTTCTTCTTCTTTTTTTAAAATCTCCAACGTTTCTGGATGCACATAGATACGGAATTTTTGTTCTTCACTGCCCACAAACACGCGCACTGCAGATTGTGGTGATGCAGGTAGCTCATAAGAATTGAGCACAGAACCGGGCACAGCTGCAAGCGCAGCCAAGACTTGCTCCTCAGCAGTCGTTCGATTACCCGTAATGGTGAGGTTGTTATACGGATGATCGAAACTCGCCTCGATTTGCGGCTTAAACAAATAAATTGTGCCGGTGATGGTGAGGATCAAAACAAACGGAATACAAAACAGCCCTGCATAAAAGTGCCAACGCCAGACCATACCGTATTTAGGCCAACCACGTTTCTCATTTTTATCAAAAGGCTCAGCAGTTGAATTCATTTAATAACCTCGCAGTTTCATTAATACATCAAAAATCGTATTTCACGCTTGCATAATAAGTACGTTGTGGGTACGGATTCGGGTTCACGTAATACTTAAAGTTTCCAAGGTTGTTGATGCCCAGCGAAGCTGCCCAGTGTTTTGACATCGCGTAATTTACCTTGGTATCGAATACGCTGTAATGACTCACCGCACCGTACACATTGGGATTTGGATCGTTGTATTGATTAGTTGCCGTATTGAAGAGTGCATTATGCTGACGACCACTGAAACGATAACTTAAGGTGTACGCCAATTTGGTGGATGGACGATAAGTTCCCACCAACGTTGCGCGCCAATCCGGAATGCGTGGCTGGTCTGTGCCGACCAAACCGGGAACTTTCGCATTGGCTGTAATTTTTGAGCGCGTGTAAGTGACGCTGCCAGAGAAATCAAAGCCCCTAACCAACCAATCATTTAACTCCATTGCCGTTTCAATTCCGTAAGTACGCACCTTATCAACGTTCTGTACGCTGGTGATCGTGAACCCAGCTAAAGCAGGGTCTAGACTGGGTAGTGTTGTTATATCGGTCTGGTTAATCAGCGCATCATGTTTCTCTTCTCCGAACAAGGAAGTACGTAACACCCCCCTAGCTAAGAATTTTTCTGCCGTTAACTCCCAGGAATTGACTGATTCCGGCTTGAGATTTGCGTCATTTCTAACGGTGTTGTATGGGGCAGGCAAGGCGGAAAAATTAGTCAATGTAACGCCAGCGGCATTCCGGATAGTGAGATTGGCAAACAGTTCATTCACTGTCGGGAAGCGCGTTCCCAAACCATAAGAGCTGCGCAATGCTAAATCTTGGGTGGCCTGATACGAAAGTGACAGTTTCGGTGAAATGGCATTCTTGGTGCTGACAGGATAGGTGGTTACCGTGGTTGCATTGATATTCCTGCCTTCCGAGGCTTTCCAGCTTTCCAAACGAACTCCCGCAACCAATTTCATGACCGGTGATAACTGCACCGCATCTTGAACATACAACGCTTGCGTTTCAGTTTTTCCTCTTGAGGCAGCAGTCAACGCGCCTATGGGGCTGGTCAACCAGCTTCCTGCCAGTAAATTAAAAGTATCCGACTTCAAATCATAGCTGTCCGAATGTGCGCCAAAACTGACTTGATGCATTCCCTGCAGGTTCCCGCTGGGTCGCCAATCACCACGCGCATCAATGTTGTGCCAACCGGTTCCTCTCGCGTCCGTTAATTGGCCGGCAGCCAACGAATCCGCACTTGATGTTGTTCCAAAGGTTGCACCGGAAGTGCGTGTTTCTTCTTTGTTTTGCCGGAATAGGCTCGCGATCAACGAAAAATCCCACATACCACCAGTATTCGACCTCACTGTTAATCCATGCAGGTAATGTTCACTTTCAGCACGGCTAGTGGGCGGCGCGGTGACGGTGTAGTCCACCCCGTCGATCTGAACAAACCTATACGGGCCGGCGGCTGTACTCGTGCCATAAATTACATTCCCTGCCCCATCCTTCAGGTAACTCTCACCTGTTTTATCGGAGGTATTTTGCCAAATACCCAAGGTATAACTGGCGCGTACTGTCGGTGAAATATCATAAGCCACTTTCAATTTTGCGGTGTCTTGAATTGCATGATCGATACTGGCTGCGGACGTAATAACGCGTGGCTGATTCGCCGTATCAATGTCTTTAAAAGCACCTGTTACGACTGTAAATTGCCCCGGTGCTGCCGGTGGTGCCGCCTTTTTGGCGGCGGCAGTAAACGTCATCGGATGTCCGTGGTTATCTAAATGATCGGCATTCACCCACCATGACCACTTGCCCGTTCTGTTACCCACCGAAGCAGCACCATGCATACCCGTGTAGTTTTTATCCGTACCGTATAATTTGAAATTTTCGCCGAACACATCCAATTTCACTTGACCTTCAAATTTGCTGGGCATGTGCGTAGTTATATTCACCACCCCGCCCGCCGAATTGCCAGGATAAAGCGCGGAGAATGGACCGTACATCACATCAACACGGTCGATTTCATTGGGCGACACCAAGCCCCAACGTGGAGCGGTGCTAAAGCTGTTGTTGAGGAAATTTGAAAGCAGCAAGTCATCGGCATAGACAATTGTTTGCGCGCTGGAAATAGAACTGTTTACGCGCATAACCAACACCCCGTTTACATCACCAATGTAACGTTCACGCACATGCACGCTAGGCAAGTACTGTAACGCCCCCGCCGAAGTTACTGTATTGATTGTTTCCGTGATTTGCTTGGCTGTTACACTCGCTGTGGTATTGGGTGCATTGGCTGGTATGGCGGGTTTTTCACTCTTGGATAAGATCACCATATCATCCATCTGGACATCTACAGGAGTGCTGCTGTCATCCGCAGCATAAGCGACATTTATTAGGCCGACAAAACAACAACCCAAAAATAAATTTTTATTGCTAATTGATTTCACTATTTCAATCTCCTCTTACTGTGTTTTAATGACTTAATTTCTTTGGGTTCAATGGATCAAATCCTCCCCTTTGTGACGAATGATTTGCCCAGATTCTGATTTGATACCTCGCAGCTTGCCATTTGATTCAAAGATTAAATATATATCTCCTCAATAATCAAATTTCATTTCGGCGATGACGGTACGCTGGGGGTACGGATGAAATGCCCAATACTTGGCATTGTTCAGATTGTCGATCCCCAATGATGCGATCCATCGCTTATCTACCTGGTAGCGCGCACGCACGTCAGTGACGAAATAGCTGCTAAATCCCGTGTACGCAAAGCCGTTCGTATCGCTGTTATCGAGCTGACCATATTGCCTGCCGCTATAGCGTGCGCCAAAGGTAGTAGTCCACTTGTCGGTTGGCTTATAAGTAGCCAGAAAATTGCCGCGCCACTTTGGTACACGCGGCTGCCACTTGCCGACGCTGGCGGGAAACTTGTCGTTCTTCACGATAATAGAGTCCGCATAGGTCAGGCTGCTCATCAAATCCAAGCCGCGCAAAGCGACATCGTTAGCCTGATATGCCAGCTCCAGCCCACTGGTGCGGATGTGATCCACGTTCTGGATATTGGTAACGTTGGGTGAAACCGATACGTTAGTTTGCGAATACAGCGCGTCACGCGTATCTTCGTGGAACAGTGTGGTACGCAACAGGCCATTGCCCAAATCACGCTCGGCAGTCAGCTCACTGGTCCAGGATTTTTCCGGTTTCAAATTGGGATCGTTATTGATAATTATGTTAAGGGCGGGGTTAATTGCCCCCTGATAAAGCTCGGAAACGGTTGGCATGCGTATCGCACGCCCTAACGAGGCTTTCAAAGCCCATTGCGGCGCGGCCTGAAAAGCAATGGCGGCCTTGGGTGAAAAAAATGTTTCTTTGCGTTCGCCGAATGATAATGAACTGGTTGCATTCGATATCGCACCGCCAAATGCACGCCATTGTTCCAAACGGCCACCCAGCGTAGTTTTCCACTCCGGTGCAAGGCGAAATGTGTCTTGCACGTACAAGCTGTTCAGCTCGGTGTTGCCGTCAAATGCTGAAACGCGCGCCGCAGCACTACCATTGATCCAGTCAGCAGTATCGGACACCAGGGTGCGCAACTTGTAGCTGTCACGCTGATAACCCATATCCACTACATGCGCGCCCTGGATGCCGTCCGGTCGCCACGTCCCTTTCAGTGACAGGGCATTCCATCCGGTGTCGCCCATATCCGTAATACGTCCGGCTCCTCCTGAATTGGCCGCTGGCAGCGCGACTATCGGCGATCGCACCAGATCTTTCGTATAATCATACAGGCTGGCGGCGACTCCCCAATCCCACACGCCCTTCGTATTACTCTTTACTGACAGGCCATGCATCATGTGCTCCAACGCCCCCCTGCTGGGCGCAAAATCGGCAGCCGCCAGCGCATATTGAAGACCATTGATGTTGACGTTGCCGCTGTAAACCGGATTGCCCGCAGCATCCCGCAAATAAGTCTCGGACGTGCGCGTCGCATCGTTGCTCCACCAGCCCAGTGTGTAGCTGGCGCGCACGGTGGGCGAGAGGTCATACGCCAGTTTCATTTTGGCGTGATCCTGAATAGTATGGCTTTGATTGGTCGTACCCAGCAGCAACCAATCCTGATTTCTTGGATTTTTACCGGCAATGGCACCCGTCACAAGGGGTGTGCCAACGGCGGGCGTGATACCTGCGCTCACCAGCTTGTTGGCGAATACGAGCGGCTGGCCGTTGCTGTCGAGCCGATTGACATTTAGCCACCATGACCAGTCACCGCTTCTGTTACCCAACGAGGCACTTACCTGACCGCCGGTATAAGTGGCATCCGTGCTATATAGTTTGAAAGCCTGACTGAAGACAGATGCCCTGGCATGACCTTCAAATTTTCTGGGCATACGCGTCACATAATCGACCACCGCACCCACCGAGTTGCCCGGATACGCGGCCGAGAAAGGGCCATACAGCACATCGACACGTTCAATTTCTTCCGGTGTGACCAGACCCCAGCGCGGGGTAAAGCTTGCGCCGTTGCCTAGCAGGTTGGAGAGCAATATGCCATCGGCATAAACCAGCGAACGGGCGCTGTTGCCCGTGCCGGAAGCGCGGCTGGCCAACACCGCGTGGTCATAGTCGCCGATGTAGCGCTTGCGCACATTCAGGCTGGGTAAATATTTCAGCGCATCCGAGCTATCAAAGGCGTTGATCTTGTCTTCCACCTGCTCGCCAGTGATGCCTTCGATAGTGGTGGGAATTTGTGTCGGCAACGATGTCGGTTGGCCGCTGGTAACGGTTACCGTGCCGAGCGTTTTGACCGGTGCTTCAGATGTCTGCTGGGCAATTTTTTCCGGCATCCTGGTCTGCTCTGGCATTTCCGCTGCAGCGGAAATGGTAACCGTCCCCATCAAAACATACCCAGCAATAATAATTTTTTGTATTTTCATTTGACCCCTCTTAAAAGTATTGTGACTAAATTAGAATTTTTAGAAATGCCCCGCACTCAATTCATGGCACTCATTCATGCGGCGGTGGCACTCCGACGGCTTAACCAAAGTCGCAAGACTTTAGCCGCAATAAAGACCAGCACACTCACGCCAAATACTGGCAGCGCGATGGACAGTGCAATCAGCATGAGCCACACCCACTTTGGCACCACACGTACCTGGTTTGCAGTGAGCGGGGGAGAGCCAAGACGGCCGCTCGGACGCCGCTGCCACCACATCACCCAACCGGACACTACGCTGAATATCAACGTCAACACGGCCAACCCGAGCAACACCTGATTCCAGACACCAAATTCAGTACGATGAAACGGAATGCCAACGGTAGTCGCTTTTGCTAGCAGAGGTAGTTGTTCCCAACCGCTGAAAAACAATACCTCACCGTTGTAGGCATCCAGCGCCAGGCGGAAACGTTTGGTGGGCTGGGTGCGATCAACATTTTCGATGCGCCATACGCCTGTCGCTTTACCGGGCGGTGATAAGCTCATCGAAATATCCGGCGCGACGCGACGCGCATGTTCAAACACGACTTGCAGACTCAATGGGGATCGATCCTGCGATATAACGGAGGACAAAGACTTGGGAAAGCGTGGCGCGCCCTGATCAAGAGCCTGTTGCAAGATGCGGAAGTTTTCGCCGCTATACTTGGCCCAGGTTAAGCCTGTAACAAGCACCACACCCAACACCACACACATGACGATTGCCGGCACCGTATGCAGATCGCGCCAAGTCTGGCGTCCCTGCCCGATGCGCGGTATCAGCGCGCGCCAGCCGGAGCCGCCCGCAGCCTGGGACTGTGGCCACCACAGCACCAATCCGGTGGCAAGCATTACCAGCAACCAACTTACACCCAATTCCATAAGCCAACGCCAGCCTTCATCCTGCAACGCGCTGGAGTGGAGCTTTTTGGCCCAGTTCTGAAAACGCGCCATCTCATGCAGGCTGCCCACTACCTGTGCAGTATAGGGGTTCACATACACAATATGACCCTGTGCTGAGCCATGGCTGTGTTCAGTAGTGCTTGAGTGTTGGTGCAGGTCGAAAAATACTTGCGTCGTCTCGTCGGATCGGTACGCGGGAATGATAAAGCGCAGCTTGCCATGTGGCTGAGCGTCCTGCGCCGCCGCCAATTGTGCATCAAGCGACAAGGCCACACCAGCCACCTCCACGCGATCCACGTCGGCGTGCCGCCATGCCTCAATCTGGGGTGTAAATAAGTACAATAATCCGGTGAATGTAGCAAACAGCACGATAGGCGTAGCGATCAATCCGGCCCAGAAGTGAACGCGCCTAAGCAGACCATGCAAAGCGAACCTGCGATGGTCGAGTTGCCCATCGGCGAGAGGTAATGTATTCATGCATGCGTCCTTTAATGCTATGTTTTATTCAAAAATTTCACATTTGTTTTGAATTGAACATGAGCGTTTCTCAATAATTTGTTCACCTACGATAAAAGAAGATGAAGGTTCTCAAACACCCTCAACCACTCTCGGCATCACAGATAAACAGCCATCAGCATGCCCGCACATATCGTTCCGTTGCCGCTCATATCAGCCATCCATATGAAATATGATCGGCACGACTACGCTCGCTGTAATAGGCTCTTCGCCCTGGCGCGCGGGCACAAAACGCCATTGGCGCACGGTGTTCAGCGCAGCTTCGTCCAAGCGTGCAAAACCACTGCTTAGTTTGACCTGCACCTGTTCCGCCTCTCCCTTTGCAGTAACACGTACCAGCAACAGCACCTTGCCTTCTTCGTGCCGTCGACGGGATAGTGCGGGATAGACAGGTGTTGGATTTTGCAGGTAGTCAGCATCAAAGCGAACCTCAGTCACGGCAGAATCTACCGGTGAAGCAGGAGATACTACTTGTGCGGGGGCAGGCGGTTGTGTCGGTGCTACAAATGTCACCGAAACATTGTCCTGATTAACGCTGGGCGAGGTAGTCAGCACTGGCAGGGTGATGGGCGTAGCGGTCACTACTGGTGGCGTGATGGGCTCGAGCGGACGCGCCACAGGTTGCGGCGTTTGCGGCAATGATCCGGGTGGATTGGTAACAGGCTTGAGTATTTCGGGTGAGGGTGGGTTGATCATACGCACTTCAAACACCTCGTATGAAGGCGGATTCAATTGCGACGTGACTTGTGTATGCGCTAGCCAGGTGATGAGCATCCCATGCAGCCCAAACACCAGAGTGAACTGAAACACTTGCCATAACGGAGGTTCCGTTACTTCAACCGCATCAAAATAAGCACTTGCCATCACTGGATACTGTTAAGCCTGTTATTGTCGTGCTTAACATTGTACTGATCAGATCACGGACATCAATGTGACCAATTGTCACGCGACAAATTGCCGCACCTTACGTGTTACGCAAAATTTGAGCACTCTGTTGCTATGCTGACACCCGCTATCTGCCTCTGACTTTTCCGTGCTGAAGTTATAATGTTTCGTGATGTTGTGAAGTGTATTTATTGCTGGACAGATGGGGACGGCTGTGGAAGCCAGCCCTCCACTTGGGGGGTGTTTATTTGCTGTTTTATCTTCCAAAGGGTACGGATCTGAAGAGAATGCTCTTATCCATAGCAACAGACCTTGGAACAGGGCTATTCTTTTTTTCCAGCTTCCAATGGCTTGTGCAGAATATCCTATGCGGCTTGTTTTTGTGTGAATTTAAACCTTGCTCTAAAGTTCATCAAGTCATTAACGTCTACTTCACTTCCATCTCTGTCAACATTGCAAGAAAGACAATTGCTCCGATAATGAATATCTGTATAAAGACAGCCACACAAGCCGCCAAAATAACACCTCCGGCGAGCGCTGTTCAATGAACTAGAAAACTTGCGACAGGCCAATTACCAACCCATAGCTTGGCACCAGATTGGTATCGTTAACATTCTGGTAAAGCGGTAATTGCAAGTGAGTATACACTGCCGTGCTAGCAGTGGTGTGTACAGTGATGCCAGGGGTGAGATAGACCCAAGTACCTCCAGTATTGGGTACGTTCTGATTGTTGAACTCATCACGCGGTGCTTGGCGCAGATTGATTTGCAGGCTGGAGGTGAAACCCCTTTCGTGAACGGTGAAGTGATGGTTTGTGCCTGCGTTGAGTAATAAGGTATTACCCATTTTATATTCAAGGCTATTGGCAGTGGTGAGTTGGTAAGTACTGGCAATGAATACATCCCATTCACGTGGCCGAACCTGATAGGCGTAATGCAGAGAAAGTAATCCATTCCACGCGCCAGTACCAGGCATTAGAGTGGGCTCGTTGATTTCGCCTTCGCTATTGCGCAGCTTATATTCGCCAGTCGGCGTCTTGATGCCCAGCCCGGCGACCAGCAAATGTCTGAGGCTGGTATGCACGGCATATTTGCCAGTCAGGCGCAGATCACCCATGCCGGAAGTGCGTTCACTGGCGTAATTTTCTGGTAAAAATGGGTCGATATTATGTTCGTGATAGCGGTTGTTCATGAAAGGAATGCTAAGGGACAGGGCAAATTTGGGAGTGACCCCATAACTGATATCGAGTTGCCCCAATTCATTGAGGGTACGTAATTCGCGGTGATGCTCGGGTTCAATGGTGCCCGTGGCAAAATCGATGCCGGCGGCGAGAACTTCATTGGTTGATTTGCTGCCGTGCTGGGGGCGATCCGTGGGGATGTAGCGATACGAAAGATCCATGATGAGCTGACCGGGATTCGCTATCCCCTCCTGGGTGCCGGTAACCAGAAAACAGCTGGACGCGGCACAACTCGCGTGCGCCATGTTCGCGCCTGCGAACAGCCCCGAGCCGACCAGAATAGTAGCGGTGATGTAAAACAATTTCTGCTTAAAAACTCCTCTATGTATTTTCAAGTTAATATTATGAGGGGCAATACTACAGGGGCAGACATTGTCTGAGAATGTAGCATGATGTCGCATCTTGCCCGCTACGAGAAATCCGGGCACTCTATCGCCATATTGACAACCCCCTATCTACCCTAATTTTCGAGCCGAATTTGCAAGGCTCCGCGATGTTGCGGGGGGTGTTCGTTACGGGGCAAGTTTTTGCGGTGTGGGTGGCGAGCAATGCGTTGGATGTGTCATTGTTTGCCATTGGGATGATTATTGCGGCGTATGCAATACTTAACGCATTGACTTGGTGGTGGACGCAGAATTGTCCGGCCACTTTTTACTGAAGGTGACAGCCCTACTTCAGCTCCTTTATTTTTACATTTTTAATGAGGCCTCTGTTTACGGATTTTCTGAATCGCCTGCAATTGTGCGATTGCTTCTATTAATTCAGCCTGTGCATGTGCGAAATCCATTTCGGTAGAACGATTTTTAATAGCTTCTTCCGCCAGTCGCTTGGCTTCCAACGCACGCGCTTCATCCAAATCACCGCTTCGAATCGCGGTATCAGCCAGAACTGTTACAACATTAGGTTGTACTTCCAGCATACCGCCCGAAACATAAATCAACATATCCTCAGTCTGGTTTGGCAAGCGTAGACGAACCGATCCTGGTTTAATACGAGTAAGCAATGGCGCATGTCTGGGGTAAATACCCAATTCACCCATTTGCCCGGGCACAACAACCACCTCGGCCAAACCGGAAAATATCGCCTCTTCTGCGCTCACTACATCTACGTGAAAGGTCATTGCCATATTAATTTGCCCGTGTTTGTCACTTAACTTTTACAGCGATTTGGCTTTTTCAATAGCCTCGTCAATTGTGCCAACCATGTAAAACGCCTGCTCAGGCAGTGAATCATAATCACCGTTAACAATCCCTTTAAAACCCCTGATAGTCTCTTTCAACGTAACATATTTACCCGGGCTGCCCGTAAATATTTCCGCGACGTGAAATGGCTGCGACAAGAATCGTTGAATTTTACGTGCCCGTGAAACCGCTAGCTTGTCTTCTGGTGATAACTCATCCATACCCAAAATCGCGATAATGTCGCGCAATTCTTTATAGCGCTGCAAAGTTTGTTGCACGCCGCGTGCCACGTTGTAGTGCTCTTCACCCACAACCAGCGGATCCAGCTGGCGCGATGTGGAATCAAGCGGATCAACCGCCGGGTAAATACCGAGCGAAGCGATGTCACGCGACAAGACCACTGTGGAATCCAAGTGCAAAAATGTGGTTGCTGGCGAAGGATCAGTTAAATCATCTGCAGGCACATATACCGCTTGAATAGAGGTAATAGAACCTGTTTTAGTTGAAGTAATACGTTCTTGCAAACGACCCATTTCTTCCGCCAAAGTTGGCTGATAACCAACCGCTGATGGCATACGACCCAAAAGCGCGGATACTTCTGTGCCGGCCAGGGTAAAGCGATAAATGTTGTCGACAAAAAATAATACGTCACGGCCTTCATCGCGAAAGTACTCGGCCATAGTCAAGCCTGACAATGCCACGCGCAAACGGTTGCCTGGTGGCTCATTCATCTGACCAAACACCATCGCCACTTTTGATTCCGGCAGGTTGTCCAGCTTGATGACACCCGCTTCCGACATTTCGTGATAGAAGTCATTTCCTTCACGTGTACGTTCGCCCACACCGGCAAATACGGATAACCCGGAATGTTGCTTGGCAATATTATTAATCAGCTCCAGCATGTTGACGGTTTTACCCACGCCCGCACCGCCGAACAAGCCAACCTTGCCGCCCTTGGCAAAGGGACAGACCAGGTCAATTACTTTAATCCCCGTTTCAAGCAGATCAACCGAAGGTGAAAGTTCGTCAAACCGGGGGGCTTTCTGGTGAATAGAACGGCGCTCATCACATTTAACTTCACCGACTTCATCAATCGGTCGGCCCAGCACGTCCATCACTCGCCCCAGCGTTCCGTGCCCTACAGGCACCACAATTTGATTGCCCGTATTGGCAACCATCATTCCCCGGCGCAAGCCATCAGAAGAACCCATCGCAATCGTGCGAACTACACCGTCACCGATTTGTTGTTGTACTTCCAACGTCAGGCCTTTTTCGGCGACTGCACTATCTGAATTTTGTACCACTAAAGCATCGAACACTTTAGGAACGTTATCGCGCGGAAACTCAACGTCTACTACCGCGCCGATACACTGAACAATTTTTCCTTGATTCATCTCGAAAATTTCCCCACTTTTAAATATTAATTCTAATCATGCTGTTGCCACAATGGCTGTATTAACTCACGGCGGCTGCGCCGCCAACTATCTCTGAAATTTCTTTGGTAATGGCCGCTTGGCGCGCTTTGTTGTACACCAGCTTCAGTTCACCAATCACTTCTTTTGCATTATCCGAAGCGGCTTTCATGGCTACCATACGCGCACTTTGCTCGGATGCTTGATTTTCAGTTACTGCGTTATATACCAGTGACTCCACATAGCGCCGCAGTAATTCATCCACTACTGACTTCGACTCCGGTTCATAAATATAGTCCCACATCGAAGTAGGCTCAGTTTTTCCTTGATCGCCAGCAAGTTGATCGTCAGAGAGCGGTAGCAACAAACGCATTTTCGGTTCCTGCTTCATGGTATTTACAAAGTCATTATAAGCAATATAAATAGCATCGACTTCTCCTGCCGTATAGGCATCCAGCATGACCTTTACTACACCGACCAAGCTGGAAATCCGGGGCGTATCACCCAACCCTGTCAGGTGTGATTTAACATCTGCACCCATGCGAGTCATGAAGCTGAACCCTTTATTTCCTATGGAGCAAACTTGAATTTTTTTGCTCTCGTTATTCCACACCTTCATCTGACTTAAAACTTGACGCAAAATATTGGTATTTAATCCGCCGCACAAGCCTTTATCTGAAGTAATAATGATTACGCCGACATTTTTTACCTGCGCTCTTTTAATTAAGAACGGGTGCTTGTACTCCGGGTTGGCATACGATAAATGCGCTGCAACCTGGCGAATTTTTTCAGCATACGGACGCGCAGCACGCATACGCTCTTGCGCTTTGCGCATCTTGGATGCAGCGACCATTTCCATTGCACGGGTAATCTTGCGCGTATTTTCTACGCTCTTAATTTTTGTGCGGATTTCTTTACTGCCGGCCATCGTCGATTCTCCGGCTTAATAAACGACAGTGGATTTAAATTGCTCAATAGCAGTAACCAAGCTCTTTTCATTATCACCGGACAAATCTTTTTTCGCCTCGATCTCATCCATTAAAGCCTTATTCTGCGAACTTAAAAACTTGTGCAAGCCTGATTCAAATGACAACACTTTGTTGATTGGCACACCGTCAAATGAACCTTTGCCAATCGCAAACAAAGTTACTGCCATTTCAGCCACGGACAAGGGTGCGTATTGCGCCTGTTTCATAAGCTCCATAACCAGGCGACCACGCTCCAGCTGTTTGCGTGTTGCCTCGTCCAAATCTGAAGCAAACTGGGCAAACGCTGCCAATTCACGGTATTGCGCAAGTGCCAAACGTACTCCACCGCCCAGCTTTTTAATTACCTTGGTTTGCGCTGCACCACCAACACGCGATACCGAAATACCCGCATTAATTGCGGGGCGTATACCTGCGTTAAATAAATCTGTTTCCAAAAATATCTGGCCGTCGGTAATAGAAATAACATTGGTTGGCACAAACGCGGAAACGTCACCCGCCGCAGTTTCAATAATGGGCAATGCGGTCAATGACCCTGTCTTGCCCTTTACCGCACCATTGGTAAATTTTTCAACGTACTCGGCATTGACACGGGACGCTCGCTCAAGCAAACGTGAATGCAAATAAAACACGTCGCCAGGATAAGCTTCACGGCCTGGTGGACGGCGGAGAAGCAGGGAAATTTGGCGATAAGCCCAAGCCTGTTTAGTCAAATCATCATAAACAATCAATGCATCTTGACCGCGATCGCGATAATACTCACCCATAGTGCAACCAGAATAAGGCGCTAAAAATTGCATTGCGGCAGAATCCGAAGCAGTTGCCACTACAACGGTGGTGTAAGCCATCGCACCATGTTCTGTAAGCTTGCGTACCACGTTGGCAACTGTGGAGGCTTTTTGTCCCACCGCAACATAAATACAAGTCATATTCTGACCTTTTTGATTGATGATTGCGTCAATCGCAACAGCAGTTTTTCCTGTTTGACGGTCACCAATAATTAATTCGCGCTGACCACGACCCACTGGAACCATCGAGTCAATAGACTTGATTCCTGTTTGTACAGGCTGTGTGACGGATTGTCTGTCAATGACGCCTGGCGCAACCTTTTCCAGCTTATCTGACAGCTTGGCGTTAATTGGCCCTTTTCCATCAATGGGCTGCCCCAAAGCATTTA
>JBEBGP010000014.1:0-4880 GCA_040081045.1 Candidatus Nitrotoga sp. | reverse complement strand
ATGCGTTTTTTGATGTTCAGTAGAATTTTTTGGGCATCCGCTTCTGACATCCACTCGCTGGTTTTAATCAGAATATGACGTGCATGTGTTTGCGTAATGACCACAGGTGTATTTTTACTGCGCCGCTCTATCAACTTGAGTATATGAAATCCGTTTGGGCTACTCAAGATCGGACTGACGTTGCCGGACTGAATTTTTTGTAACACATCCAGAAAAATTCCCGGAATGCGATCAGCCGTACGCCAGCCCAAATTGCCGCCCTGCAAGGCATCCGGCGCATCGGAAAAGCCTGCCGCGACTTGTCCGAAATCTACGCCACCACGCAATTCTGCCAGGGCTTTTTCTGCACGGGCGCGGCTCGCTTGAATTTTGTCCGCACTGGCCTGCTCGGGAATGCGTACCAGAATGTGAGCCAGATGAAATTCCTCATTTTTACCCGCTTGCCGACTCTGATTCGCCAGAAAGCTATCAATCTCACTTTCACCGATGACTAATTTACTTTCCACTTCGCGCTCGCGCAAACGGGAGAAAATGATTTCATTGCGGATTTCTTCACGGAAATTTTTGAAATTTATTCCTTCTTCTTCCAGCCGTGCGCGAAACTCCGCTAGCGCAGGAAAATTATTCTCCTGCGCGATGCGGCGCAGGGATTTATCAAGCTGAGTGTCATCGACACGCACCCCGGTTTCTCTGGCAAATTGAATTTGCAATAAATTAATAATCATACGTTCCAGCATTTGTGCCTTTAATAATTCCGGTGCGGGTAGCGGCGTCCCCTGACTTTTTAGCTGCCGCTCTACCGCGATTAAACGATCATTCAATTCAATCTGAGTAATGACATCGCTGTTGATGATAGCCAGGATGCGATCAATTGGAAGTGCTTGAGTAGCAGATTGCCGGGATGCGGCAGGCTCAGCAGCCTGAGTCGTGCAAATCAGGGCAAACAACATTACTCCATGCGCGAGAATGGCAGGGGCTTTTCCAGACAATATAAATTTATTCAGAGTGTGCATTTTTAAGGTGTGGCGGGTGAAATTTCATTATTCGATGGGTCGTTATTATTGGCTAACGTATTGACTTTGGCAAAACCCGGAATACTTTGCCGCAGCACATTCAGAGGGTCGATGCCAACCCTTAATAAATCATTCAATTCAAGCTGCACGAAAATACCGGTACTCACGTCATCAGTGGCAATAGCAAAACGCTGCACCACCATACGTATCGTCCAACAGCGCTCATTATACTCAAGCCCGGCCAGAGACTCTAAAGCCCGATTATCCAGCAAAGAATAATTCCATTTGGCCAAGGCATACCAGCGTTTAAATAACGGCCATTGCGCGGATACATCAACCTGTTTCAACGCACCACGGGTAAAACGATAGCCGAGATTAGCTAGCTTGCCGCTTTCGGGCTGATAGCGTGTGGCCAGATTTATTTTTTCACTACGCGCCTCATTGGGATTGTATTGGACAATGCTGTCCAGTGAAATGGTTTGGGTGATGCGTCCGGTTGCGGCAAATAGAATGTTGGATTTATTGGGTGTGGCGGCTAAGCCGGCTTGCGGGGTAGATTGATTAAAGCGTTGGCCGAGTGTTAAACGCAAGCGCTCGACACCATTATTCTGCTGCAACAAACGCGAGGTAAGTGCCAGGGTTAAATGGTTAGCTTCGCTGATGCGGTCATGCCCAAAAAAACGATTTTCGCTGAACATCTGGGCAAAACTAAAGCCGGATTGTGCGGTATCAAAGTTGGGTAGATGATTCTGATCGCGGAACGGAACACGTAAATAAAACGCACGCGGCTCCAGTGTTTGCAGCAATTCCTGCCCGGCCAGATTCATATTCCGCTCAAAGACCATGCCGCTATCCAGGCTGTAAATAGGCACAGTGCGCTGCAGGTTAGGTGTACCCGCCGGATTATTGTGGGTAAAAAGGTAGTTTGTTTTATGTATGCCAATCTTGGGCGTGACATAAAACGCCGGATTATTGAGTAGAGGGTAACTGACGCTGGGATGTAACACCAGACGTTGCGCGTTGATGAGAGTGGGATGACGAAAATCGACATATTCGCTGACCATGGACAGATTTGCGCCAGCTACTGTGCGTTGCGCATTTACATTGAGTTGTGGCATACGACGATAGGGCTCGATAACAGGCACGACCGGATCTTGCAGAGTTTGAAAATTTTGCACGCGCAGGCGGGCATTCCACCAGCCAGCCTGATAAGACATGGTACCCGCACGTTCCAGATTGGTCTGCGAAGTGCCGCTGATAGTAGTGGCCAAGTCACGAAAATAATTGTTATCCGAAACATAATTGATGTTGGCGGATACGCTTAAACTGTTACCTATACTATGTGCATGTTGCAGCGAAGAGCGCAGGCGGTGCGTTTGCGTTAGTCGATCATCCGGCAGGCTATCCACATGAATTTCACCCTTGTAAGCAGGTTCCAAATATCGAAATTCATTATTCAGCATGATCCCGCGCAAGGACATGAAACGCGGCGCAATGGTGGCATCACGGTTGGGCGCAATATTCCAATAAAAAGGCAGGGTTACTTCATTGCCGCTATTCAGGGTGCGTCCGGGAATGGGCGCCAGAAAGCCGGACTTGCGCCCGCTCCCCAGCGGGAAATCCATCCACGGGGTATACAAAATAGGCACCCCCATAAATTCTACACGGGCATGTTGCGCCGTGCCCACTTGCTGATCGCGATCAATTTCCAACACGCCCAGACGCAGCATCCAATCGTCATTATCTCTAGGGCAGGTGGTGTAATTGACGTTATGTAACAAATAATTTTGTTTATCGATTATGTGCAAGCTATTCGCACTGCCGCGCGCGTGAATATCGGTGAATTGAAAATTAGGCTGCGTCATATCGCCGGAAAAGGTATCCAAATTTAATTGCAACGCGGGTCCTTCCACGATCGTGCCCGGCTGCTCTATTCGCACAGCACCATCAGCGGTTAATTTGCTGGTTGTCGGATTAAATGTCAGGTGCTCGGCAAAGATCGCCTGATTGCCCTGGCGTAATTCCGCAGCCCCGGTGGCTTCCATTATTCCGTCTTGCTGACCTTGCAGTTGCTGTGCTGAAATGTGGGCGGGTTGCGTATTATTTTTTTGAAGCGGAGCACTTTTCACGACTGAATTTTTTTTATCAGGTACCTGCACAGCGTTGGCAGGCTTGGTTTGCGGTGGTTGTTCCAATGATTCCTCCACAGCATACGCTGTAAAGCCCGGGACATAGAATAAAGAGAAAATAGCTGGGTAGAGGTAGAAACGCATGGTGCTATGTTGGCAAATTAGGGGGAAGTACTGATTTGGTCACCCGTGACCGCGCCCCACAAGGGGACAATGACATTCTGCAAAGCCCTGTCCTGCAGAGTTACAACACAGCGTGTGGAGGGACTCAATCGGTGCTTCCTAAAATGCTAAAATCGCACAAATCCACAATTAAGGCAATCCAGAACACATTATGAATCGTCATCATCTGCGAGATGTTTGGCTACAAAGCCTGTTCCCCGGTGTATCCTTCAGCGTTACTACGGCCTCTGCCGATGCCAGTTTTCGCAGTTATTACCGGGTAAACATGGCGGGACGCACTTTAATTGTGATGGATGCCCCGCCCGAGCATGAAAATTGCCAGCCATTCATATACGTCGCGCAACTGTTTCATCAGGCAGGCGTGCATGTACCGCAAGTGCTGCAACAAAATCTGGAGCAGGGATTTTTATTATTAACCGATCTGGGCGATACCACTTATTTGCAGGCCTTGAATGAAATAAACGCGAATGCAACACATGTCATGCAAGCACGCCATTTATATGGCGCGGCAACCGATGCCTTAATCAAGATTCAATTGGCCAGCAGCGCCGGCAAGTTGCCGCCTTATGACGAGGCGATGTTGCTGCGCGAGATGCGCTTATTCCCGGATTGGTATATTGCGCGGCATTTGCAGGTCATACTGGACGAAAAACAATCAGCGGCGTTAAACAATATTTTCCAGCGTATTCTGCAAAATAATCTGGCGCAGCCGCAAGTGTACGTGCATCGTGATTACCACTCGCGCAATTTGATGGTGGCCACGACTAACCTGAATTTCCCGGATAACCCCGGAATTTTGGATTTTCAAGACGCGGTGTGGGGGCCTGTCACGTATGATCTGGTATCACTTTTTAAAGATGCTTACATTCATTGGGAAGAAGCTGACACGCTGGATTGGCTGATACGCTATTGGGAAAAAGCGCGTGCAGCCGGCCTGCCAGTACGTGCTGATTTTGCCGAATTTTATCGTGACTATGAATGGATGGGCGTGCAGCGGCATTTGAAAGTGTTGGGCATTTTTGCGCGGCTCTACCATCGTGACGGCAAGGACGGCTACCTCAAAAACCTACCGTTGGTGATGAAGTATTTGCGCGATGCCTGTGAGCGTTATGAAGATTTAAAGCCGTTATTAAAATTGTTGGACACTTTGCAAAACAAGCAAACCATTCTGGGGTTCACCGTTTGAAAGCCATGCTGCTGGCGGCAGGGCGCGGCGAGCGTATGCGCCCGCTGACCGACCACACGCCCAAACCATTGCTGGTGGCGGGCGGCAAGCCGCTTATCGTATGGCATATCGAAAAGCTTGCACTAGCGGGCATACGCGATTTGGTGATTAACCATGCGCATCTGGGTCAGCAACTTGAAACAACATTGGGCGATGGAAAGCAGTGGAATGTGCAGATACGCTATTCACCCGAAAACCCTGCTCTGGAAACAGCGGGGGGCATCGCGCTCGCGTTACCCATGCTGGGTGATACGCCCTTTGCCGTGATTAACAGCGATATTTATTGCGATTATAATTTTGCGAACTTGCCTGTCCATGCCGCGCATCTGG
>JBEBGP010000142.1:0-17824 GCA_040081045.1 Candidatus Nitrotoga sp. | reverse complement strand
TTGGCATGGGTATGACGGCAGAGAAGGTGGCGGAGCGCTGGAAGGTGACACGCGAGGCACAGGATGCTTTCGCACTGCGTAGTCATCAGCGGGCGATTGCGGCGATAGGTGCGGGGGAGTTTGCGGACGAAATTACGCCATACTCCATCACTGAGCATGAGCCGGATTTGCATAGCCGAAAGGTGCGCGAAAAGACGCGTACAGTGTCGCAGGATGAGGGACCGCGTGCGGATACTTCGATGGAAGTGCTGGCGAAATTAAAAACGGTATTCGCACAAAAAGGCTCGGTCACGGCAGGCAATAGTTCGCAAATGTCGGACGGTGCAGGCGCGGTGCTGTTGTGTTCCGAGGCGGCGTTGAAGCGTTACAACTTAACGCCGATCGCAAAATTTATTGGATTTTCTGTGGCGGGCGTGCCGCCGGAAATTATGGGTATTGGTCCGAAAGAGGCGATTCCAAAAGTGTTGCGTCAAATAGGGTTGCAGTTGCAGGATATGGATTGGATAGAGTTGAATGAGGCATTCGCCGCGCAATCGCTGGCGGTGATTCAAGACCTGGGGTTGGATCCGCTCAAGGTCAATCCGCTGGGTGGTGCAATTGCATTGGGTCATCCGCTCGGTGCAACGGGGGCAATCCGTACCGCAACGTTGTTGCATGGTTTGCGCAGACGCAAACAAAAATACGGTATGGTCACCATGTGTATCGGCACAGGGATGGGGGCGGCGGGGGTATTTGAAGCACTATAAAACCTGTCGATGCTCACAATGGCTCTAGAGTCTGTTGACAATTATGCGACGAATGCGAACAGGTTCTGACAGGAAGGCCGGCAATCCAGGCTCAGTGCGAATAGATTTATTCAGCATTTCGTTCAAACCAAATGGAAGTTAACAATCTGAATTACGACGGTCATTCAGCCCCCGCAGACCGTGCCGCGCTGGAACAAGCAATGCATAAGCAAGGCACGGCATGGTATCAATTAACAGCTACGCGCTGTCCTTATCTTTTTGCAGATGCAACGGTGTTGGTTTCTAGTGCCCAGTTGCAACAAATGCGCGATGTGATCCAGTCGGTCAACCAGGTTGTGGTTTTGCCAGCCTGGCATGACGCGGTGTTGCCAGCTCCCACGGATAAATCATTACCCAAGACTCAAGGTGTTTTTTTTGGATACGATTTTCATGTCAATGCAGAAGGTGTGCATCTGATCGAAATTAACACCAATGCTGGGGGGGGAATGCTGAGCGGCCTGCTGATGCAAAGCCAGCGTCGCGCGACAGCGGTAGGGGAGGTGACGGCAGATGAGAATTGGGAGCAGATTTTCTTGCGGATGTTTTTGTCAGAATGGCATTTGGAGCGGGGTGATCAGCCGCTACGCAGCATTGCGATTGTGGATGAAAAACCGCAGGAACAGTATTTTTATCCGGAATTTTTGTTGGCGCAAAAAATGTTTGAGCGTGCCGGATTACATGCAGTGATTGCCGCCCCTGCAGAACTGGAAGTGCGTGCCGATGGGGTGGTTTACCAGGGGCAGAAAATTGATCTGATCTACAATCGGCTGACCGATTTTTCATTGCAGCTGCACGCGGCACTCAATGCGGCCTATCAAAATAATCTGGTTGTGATAACACCCCATCCCCATGTTTATGCGTTGTATGCAGACAAGCGTAATCTCACCTTGCTAACGGATGCGGATAGGCTGCGTGCGATGGCGGTGTCAGCGCAGACTATAGGGGTATTGCAGGCAGGCATTCCGGAAACGCGGCAAGTGTCAGCGCAAGATGCCGAGTATTGGTGGCCGCAACGCAGGCAATGGTTTTTCAAGCCCGCCACAGGCTATGGTGGCAAGGGCTCTTATCGCGGTGCCAATATTACGCGCAAGGTATTTGGCGAAATTATTCAAGGCGGCTATGTTGCACAACGCATGGCGGCACCGGGTGTGCGATTGGTTAGTGTGGCAGGAGCCGAGCCAGCGGTATTTAAATTCGATGTACGTTGCTATGTGTATGCAGGCCGGGTGCAGATGGTGGTGGCGCGCTTATACCAGGGGCAGACTACCAATTTCAGGACTGCCGGGGGCGGGTTCGCCGTGGTGCGGGTAGTCAATTAAAATGAACTTTTTGTGGGCAATATTACGATGACATTTTATGCAATTCTGGCCGTCGGTTTGGGCGCGGCAATCGGCGCGTGGCTGCGTTGGGGATTGGGTTTGTGGCTGAATCCCGCATTGCCTGAATTGCCGCTGGGGACTTTGTTTGCCAATTTAATGGGGGGATATCTGATCGGCTTGGCAATCGCGTTTTTTATGCAGCATCCGGGGCTGTTACCAGAATGGCGATTGCTCATCACCACTGGATTTCTGGGCGGGCTGACCACGTTTTCCACCTTTTCTGCTGAGACAGTTACTTTGCTGATGCGCGGGCAATATGCCTGGGGGCTGGCCATTATTTCCGCTCACGTGCTGGGCTCGTTGGTGATGACGATATTGGGGATACAGAGTTTTAAGTGGCTGCAAACGTAGGGGCGGTTATGCAGAACGTTTTTGAAGTTTTATCTGACTGAAGAATGGCCGCTTGATGAAGTAAGGTGATTTTTCAGGTGTGCATTAAGCTTCGTCCGTACCCAGTGCAGTGGTATTAAACCCGCCATCTACATAACTGATTTCACCGGTTATGCCACTCGCCAAATCGCTGCACAAAAAGGCCGCGACATTGCCCACTTCTTCAGTGGTGACGTTGCGTTTTAGGGGCGCATGTTTTTCGTTATAGGCCAGTAGTTTGTTGAAATCTGCAATGCCTGCGGCGGCGAGTGTTTTAATGGGGCCGGCAGAAATTCCATTTACCCGAATACCCTTGCGCCCCAGATTCATCGCCAGATAACGCACACTGGATTCGAGGCTGGCCTTGGCTAAACCCATCACGTTGTAGTGTGGCATTGTGCGTACCGCCCCCAGATAAGTCATGGTCAGCAGTGCGGCATTTCGTCCTTCCATCATGGGCAGCGCGGCTTTGGCCATAGCGGGAAAGCTGTATGAACTGATGTCATGTGCAACACGAAAAGCTTCCCGCGTGAAGCCATCCAGAAAATCGCCCGCCAGCGCCTCGCGAGGGGAGTAGGCAATGGCGTGAACGAAACCATCAAAACCATCCCAGTGTTTTTTAAGATCAACAAAAAGCTGACCAATTTCTTCATCACTCGCGACATCGCACGGAAATACCAGAGTGCTGTCAAATTCCTTTGCCAGATCGGTCACCCGATCGCGAATGCGTTCACCCTGATAGGTGAATGCCAGCTCGGCTCCTTCGCGTCGCATGGCTTGCGCTACGCCATAAGCAATGGAGCGATTGCTGATTAAGCCCGTGATCAGAATACGTTTGTTTGCCAAAAATCCCATGTTAGCCCTTTGAATTTTAATGGTGAGTATTGTGGCTGGTAATTATAACCGAGCCAACCTGACCGTGTATGTGAACCTGCATTTTGAGAAAGTCCCAATTAAGAATGTTTGACGCTGTTTCTTTCATCCAATAGGATGAATGTCTGATCTTTGTGGACATCAATTCATTAATAATGCTTGCGCCCATTTTTTTTAGATTAAGGATATTTATATTTGCTCTGTTGCTCGCTGCCTGTGCGTCGGTGGATAGCGATCGTGCAAATAATCATAAATTTGTACCAGCGGCGGTACGACCTGCATTGGTTAATTACGCCCACAGCCTGGTTGGGATGCCGTATAAATTTGGTGGTATTTCACCCAATACGGGTTTCGATTGCAGTGGATTGGTGATGCATGTATATGGCAAAAAAGCGGGCATTAATTTGCCGCACAATGCGAAATCCATCAGCGAGTACGGTAGCAAGATTGCGCAGGCGGATTTGAGACCCGGTGATCTGGTTTTTTACAACACATTGGGCAATGATTTTTCACATGTTGGAGTTTACATCGGGGGAGACAAGTTTATCCACTCCCCCTCATCCGGCAAAAAAGTGGGGGTTGTTGATATGCAAATGCGATATTGGAAACAACGATTTAATGGCGCGCGCCGGCTGCTTAATTAAAATGACAGCCAACAACCGGGTTGCAATCGTATACAATTAGACGATGTTTGTATACGGATTAACACGTAAGCGTAATGTTGGAAATTCGTAACCTTGCCTGCACACGCGGTGATCATCTGCTATTTTCCGACCTCAATTTTACACTGAATGCCGGTGAGATTTTGCAGGTGCAAGGCGTGAATGGAAGCGGCAAGACCACTTTGTTGCGTACATTGTGTGGTTTGGTGACACCTACCGCCGGACAAATTAATTGGAGCGGAAAGAATATACAGAATCTTGGAGCGGAGTATTACGCCGAGATGATATATCTGGGGCATTTGAATGCGCTCAAGGATGAGTTGAATGCCGTGGAAAATATGAGAATCAGCGCGGGGTTGGCGGGATGCAAGGTTGATGATGGGCAAATATTTGCCGCGTTGCAACGCATGGGCTTGCGCGGACGTGAAACTTTGCCGGTTAAGTCATTGTCACAGGGGCAGTCCAGGCGCGTGGCGCTGGCACGTTTGTTAATCGGACATTTCCCGTTGTGGATATTGGATGAGCCGCTCACTGCGCTGGATGTGGGAGCAGTGCAACTGATACAGGATTTAATTGCCGCGCATCTGGAACGTTGCGGCATGGTTATTTACACAACGCATCAGCCGTTGGAAGTGGCGGGCGTGACGACACGCAGATTGACGTTGTCATGAACCAGAAATCCGTAACGGGGTCATTATTGGCCGGGGAGTTATCGGTGACCGGTTTATTCGTGCTGATAATCCGGCGTGATTTGGTATTGGCCATACGTCGCCGTGCTGATGTACTGACCACGCTGATTTTTTTCGTCATTGTGGTGACGCTGTTTCCATTGGGTGTGGGGCCGGAGTTGGATATGTTACGCACCATGGCTCCCGGCACACTGTGGGTGGCGGCCTTGCTGGCTGCAATGTTGTCGTTGGGCAGATTATTTTCGGCGGATTATTTGGATGGCACGCTGGAGCAAATGATGTTGGTGCCGCAATCCTTATCCGCACTGGTGTTGGGTAAAATGATTGCACACTGGATGGTTTCGGGTTTGCCGCTGGTATTCATTGCTCCGATACTGGGTCTGCAATTTGATATGTCTGCACAGGCATTGTGGATGCTGATATTAACTTTGCTGCTGGGCACACCCATTCTCAGCATGATAGGTGCAATCGGTGCCGCATTAACCTTGGGTTTGCGTGGTGGCGGCGTGCTGGTGTCATTGCTGGTACTGCCTTTGTGCATTCCGGTGCTGGTGTTTGGTGCCGGAGCAGTTGAGGCGATAACCAGTGGTATGAGTTCAGTGGCACATTTGTCGTTACTGGGCGCGTTGCTATTGCTGGCATTGGTTTTTACGCCATGGGTTACCGCCATGGCTTTACGAATTTCAATGGAGTAAATGTTGGCGATTAATTGGTTTAAATATTCCGCACCCAGTACATTTTACGGCGCGGCCGGGAAAATGATTCCGTGGTTTGCAGCGTCTTCGGCATTACTTTTTATCCTGGGTTTATATCTGGGATTTTTTGTGGCACCGACTGATGTTCAGCAAAGCGAGGCATATCGCATCATGTTTATTCATGTGCCGGTGTCCATTTTATCCATGCTTATTTACTTGGTTATGGCGAGCTACGCTGCGCTGGGGTTAATTTTTAATACACGACTATCGGCCATGATGGCGAGTTCGCTCGCACCGACAGGCGCATTGTTTGCCTTCCTGTCACTATGGACTGGCTCACTGTGGGGTAAACCCATGTGGGGTACCTGGTGGGTGTGGGATGCGCGCCTGACTTCGGAGCTTATCCTGCTGTTTTTGTATCTTGGATTTATTGCCCTTCACGCATCCATAGACGATCCGCGGCGCGCTGATCGAGCCAGCGCACTGTTGGCGATTATCGGCTCGGTCAATGTGCCTATTATTTATTTTTCTGTGCAATGGTGGAACACCCTGCACCAGGGCGCGACCATCAAGCTCACCGGAACCACCATGCATGTGGCCATGCAGCAGAGCTTGCTGGTGATGTTTTTGGCCTGTTGGTTATACGCCATTGCGATGGCACTGCTGCGTGTGCGTGGTATCATTCTGGAGCGGGAGAGAAATAATCAGTGGGTAATGGAATTGGTGGAGATAAAACAATGAATTGGAATGAATTTTTCGCCATGAATGGATACGGTCTCTATGTATGGGGATCGTACGGTATGGTGATGCTGGTTTTTATAATTGAGATTGTGATGGTGCGCCATCGGCGAATGTTGGTCGTGCGGCACTTGCGGCAAATGCACAGTGCAACATCCGATGTGTAATGCAGGGAATAGGGAAATAGAATGAAGCCACGACAGAAAAAAACGATGATTATACTGGGCGCGCTTGCCGTCCTGGGGACAGCGGTTGGGCTGGTGATGTATGCGTTAACCAGCAATATCAGCCTGTACTTTACCCCGACTCAGGTCTTTAATAACGAGGCTCCGCAAGGGCGTGGATTCCGCGTGGGTGGTCTGGTGGAGGAGGGCAGCGTCAAGCGTCAGAGTGACGGTTTGACCGTGCATTTTAATATCACGGATACTGCCAAAGTCATTCCTGTCGTGTACAAGGGTTTTTTACCGGACTTGTTTAAGGAAGGAAAAGGTGTGGTGGTGCATGGCAAGCTTGAGGGCAGTAGCGTTTTTCGGGCTGATGAGGTGTTGGCTAAGCATGATGAAAATTATGTGGCTCCAGAAGCGGCTTTTGCGTTAAAGCAAGCAGAGAGTTTAAGGCAGGCAGGCAAGGTAACAGAAAAAATGCCAGCAGCAGTTGAACCTGGAAAATAAATAGCCAACCACGCACCGGCACTTCATCCTTGTCGCCTTGCACTGCATCCCGATTCCCCCTGTTCGCACCCGTCGCATGATTGTCTACAGACTCTAATCTGGCAATTGATCGATAAACTTCTTCATCGAAACTTTCAATGCTTCAAAATGCGGGTTGTACATCAGGCGGCGCAGGAGGCCAACCTGCATATTTTCTTTGGTTGTTTCTCCCAGCCAACAAGCATCGCGGTTATTTTGACATGCTTTGTATTTTTCCATGTTATGCGGAAAGTAATGCAGGCAGTTCGCATAGCTGCCGTGCGTGCCAAAGTAGGTATCTTCTGCCGGCAATGTGAGTGCGGTGTGCGCCGAGCTTATAATTTTCTGCCCGGGTAGTGCGCTTTGCAGCCATTCCAATTGATCGGCAGGAAAGCCGGGAGCGGGATTTTTGGGGCCCGTGGTATACAGCACCAGTTTGTTGGACGGGTTTTGCAAACAGGCCATAAAAGTTAGCGTTGCCGGAGTAAATACCGTGCTGTCCTGCATACTGGCTACGGTAAATATCGGGAGGGTCGGAGCACGATCTTGCACGCGGCGCTGCACTTCTTGAATCAGTGAGTACATTTGTGCTGCGGCATTTTTTGTCAGTGATTCGTATTTGTAAATATTTGCGTCGGGGGAAATATGTATCCACTTTTGCGCGGGCATTACCCAGCTAAATAATTTATGCAAATTGGCATAGGCGGCGCGTGATGATATTTGTAGTGCGGGTGAAAAAAGAAACAAGCCGCGTATGCGTTCATCAATTAAACTCTGATAAATACTCAATGTCCCGCCAGCCGAAAATCCCGCCAGATAAATTTCATCTGCTTCAGCCGCCAATTGTTCGGTGCCATAGTTAATGGCATGAATCCATTCACGCCAAGTCACGTCCAGTAAATCACCCGGCTGTGTGCCGTGCCCGGGTAACAGAATTGCCAGCACATGAAATCCTTGCTGCTGAAAGAATTCGCCCAGATAGCGCATAAAATAGGGCGAATCAGACAAGCCATGCGTGAGCAAAATGCCACGTTTATAGGGTCTTGTTTGTCCCGTTGCATTTTGGCCTGTTGTTAATGGGAAAATCGGTTTGAGTTCAAACGGTGCGTTGCCGTCAATTATTTTATCCAATTCATGTGGCGCATAATTGTGGTGTAATTTTTTTTGTGCGGCAGCAATCATCCGGCGGCTTTGCGCCACGTAATCTGCGAATGCCTGACCATCCCCGTGAAATGTTGAATTTAATCCCGAGGGTTGATGACGAGATGCCAGTAGAGAAGTAAAGTTCATAATCAGCAGGTTCGCTAATTAATTATTGCCGTACTGGTTGTGTTTCCGTGCAATCGCACTGACTGGTACGTGTCTCGACATGCTGTTAGATATGGAAATTGGTGGGGGGAGCTCATGATTTGCAGGCGACCCTTTCTGGTGATTAAAATTGTTTTAAATTTAGACAGATGATATGACTTCGCCTAGTGCATTTTTTCTTGAATCTCATTTAATGTTACCTGTGTGATGCTCTGCTCCTCGCTGTCACCTTTGATCTCGGCGAGTCTCACCGCCTGCTTCGCAGCAGAAAATGCTTCAATGTAGCGTTTTTGATCTGCCAGCGTTTGCGCCAAATTGTTAAATGCAATGGCGGAATCAGGATGCGCGAGCGTGGCCTGGTGTAAAATTCTTTCGGCTTGCTCCTTGTCTCCCAGCGTATAAAATGCATTCCCCAAGCCGATGTACGCAGTTAAATTATTCGTCCATTTTTTAAGTGCGGCTTGATAAACAACCATGTTTTCTTGAGGCGTAATATTTTTCTCCAACGCCACCGCTGCTTTAATATACGTATCTTCTGTTGCGGTATGCGGCATGGTTCCGGCAGGAAGTGCCAGCATGGCCCAATACGCCGCTCGCTGCCAAGTGTATTCAAACGTAGTTAACGGCATAATGAGCCGTTGCTCAAGACCCGAGCGTAAAATAATTTCTTGGCGCGGTAAATCATAACCAATCACTACCGCATAATGCCAAACCGGATACCAGCGCAGTGCCAAATTTTGCAGGACAACTACTGGTGTGCCTGCTGCCACTTCGGTTAACAAATTCTGCAAACTTAAATTCTGCCGACTGGATTCCAATGGATAGGCGAGCAAGCCATTACGACGCGCCGAGGCCAGCATTTCCACTTGCAAACTACCTTCACGCCCGGGCAGGTAAACTTGCTTAATTAAACTGTCAGGCGTGACCTGCACGCCACCTGCATTTAAAACCATAGCCAGCGCAGCCGGGCCGCATTGATGGGTATCCTGTGGATAAAACGGCACGTCCGTTAGCTCAACATGCGCGGGCAAATCTTTGGGAGGCGCGTGCAATAACTGCTGCGTCTGCGGAGTCGCACAACCGCTCAATAGCATGATTAAAAACAAAACGCCCGCTTGCACACGGGCGTTTTTGTCGATACTCATTATTACTACTTATCTTGCTGGACGAGTAATCGAGCGTGTAAAAGGGAATACCTTAGTGAAGCCCAAAATGTCCGTTACCAGTAACACAATAAATACTGTCAGCAAAACACCCAGCACGTCACCTCCAGCCGGCAATTGATCCAGCTTGCCTGCAAGTTGTTGCACTTCATCGTCAGTCAACGCATTGACACGTGCGTGTGCAGTTTGCGTATCAATACCCTCCTTTTGCAGTGCTGCGCGAACATCATCACGATCAATTAATGCTTGTACGCGCGCGCGATCAGATTGGGTCTGTGTTGCCGAAGTTGCAACTTGATCGGTGCCGATCATCGCTGCCTGTACCGATTGCAGCGGCAGACTCAAACTCAACATGCTCAACATCAAGATGCGGCCGGTAATGCACGTAAAACGCTTATTCATGTGATGCCCTCCTAAAGTGATTGATTTGTGGCGGAAGCTGTGAGATTCGAACTCACGGAACATTGCTGTTCGGCAGTTTTCAAGACTGCTGGTTTAAACCACTCACCCAAGCTTCCGGGTTTTAATTGATTCAAATTCCTGACAAAAACGACCACAGTGTTGGCTTCGTTTTGGGTTTCTGAGTGAAACAATGGACATGATGACCAGCCATCTACTAATCCGGTAAAAGATGCCGGGAAAGTTATTGGCTATAGCTACCTCTCCCGGCAATCAACAGGCTGCTGCAAAGCCGATGAATCAGCAACCATCACGCATCGTCTCATCATCCTTGCTGCCTTGTGCTTCTGTCCATCAGAAATTGGAATTGCGATCCGATTGAGCAGTACCTGAGCCAAGATACAAGCCATGCGAAAGTATAGCGTATATTGCCGGAAATGTTTCGTCCAATTTCAATAAGCTGTGTTTTGCTCACACCCTATTTGCATTGCGCTTTATTTTTAAAATGAACTGTTCATATCCAGACAATATAAATTCAGACAACATTTTAAGACCCTGCATAATTATTCCTTGGGACAAAAAATTGAATTAACTATTTTCAGGAATCTATTCCCCCAGAATCCATTTTGCAGGGTAATTAAATGCGATCACCTGGTAATTCACAGGTCAGTCAGGCATATAATTACCAGAATCTTATTTAAGCTCGGCTTTGCAAGAGTGTAACTTTATTAAATTACTTAACGTATTTGAGCCATCATGAAAAGCGTAGTGATACTTATCTCGGGGCGTGGCAGCAATATGCAGGCGCTGCTTAAAGCCAAATTACCTTGCCGTATTGTGGCGGTCATCAGCAATCGCGCTGATGCGCCAGGTTTGGCGATTGCCAGACAGCATGGTGTGCCGACCAATATTGTGTCACACACCGGCTTCGCCGATCGTGAAACATTTGATGCTGCACTCGCCACTTGCATAGATCAATACAGACCTGATCTCGTTGCCCTGGCAGGTTTTATGCGTATTCTTACCCCGGCATTTGTGGCGCGTTATATGGGTCGCTTAATGAACATTCACCCCTCTTTGCTGCCAGCTTATAGTGGTCTTGATACGCACGCACGGGCATTGCGCGACGGTGCAAAGATTCATGGCTGCACAGTACACTTTGTTACCAGCGATTTGGATCGCGGCCAGATTATTATTCAGGCTGCCGTGCCTGTATTGGCGCACGATACCCCGGCAACCCTCGCCGCACGTGTGTTGCTACAGGAGCACCGCATTTATGCGCAGGCCATATATTGGTTTTGTAAAGATTTTTTAAGTCTGACTGATAATGGACAAGTGTTATTGCATCGCGTGAAACAACCAGGTTGCGCGTTGATCTCCCCTGGCCTGTATTGATTCATGATTAAAGAATTAATACATGTGAACTTGCGTATCATTGTGTGTGCCAGGCTTGACCTCACACGATGGCGAAACATTTTTTGGCTGCTGGCCAGCCTTACTTCAACTACGCTGCTGGCTGTTTCACCTGCAGCCTCTGTGCCGGAAAATCTTCCAGCAGTTAATGGCGCGAATAATAAATCAGCTCAGGTGCCGACTCCATCCCCCTTGTATTTTACAAATATTCATTCCGTGCAGGCGCAATATGATGTGTTGCTTCACGGCTTAAAAGTTGGCACTATGACTGAGCACTTTATCCGCAATCAAAATGCCTATCACATCGAAAATCACAGTGTTGCAACAGGTTTTGCTGCCCTACTCAAACCCGAGAAAGTTCACACGGTCAGTACCGGCATAGTCACCGCGAACGGCTTGCGCCCCACCACATACAGCCAAACCCGCAAACTTGATTCCCGGCGAAATGCTTATGCCGATTTTAATTGGGATGCACTAACCGTCACGCTAAAAGACAAATCCGGCATACTCACTGTGCCATTGCCCGCCGGTACGCAGGACAGGCTCAGTGCCATGTATCAATTTCTTCATATATCGCTGAAAGAGGCGACCACACGCACTTTCAGCATGACTAATGGCAACAAGATTACGGATTACGTTTATAACATTACACCCAATCAAAGCGTGACCACACCACTGGGCACCTTTGCGGCAACGTATTTAAGCAGCCTGCCGCAAAGTAATTCCAGGCGATCCGAAATTTGGATCGTCCCCGAACATGAGAATTTTCCATACAAAATGATTTTGACCGATTCGGATGGCGAAAAAATTACTCAGGTTCTAACCAAACTCAAAATTACGCCGCATTAAATTTGTTATTCTAATTTCCAACAATAAAGGAGGCATACGGCGGCAAGGATGAGACTAGAGTGCGTGGTTGCTACCGATTTGTCGGTCTTAATACAAGTGTGGCCTATCCTTTGCGGGTGAAGGCAGTACAACGGAGAGTAACTATAACTAACGATTTTTCCGTTGTGAACTTGGTTAAATGGCCAGCAGTTGTATTAGGTGTCGTTTCTCAATAGGTTGTTCATCTGAATTGGAAGACGCAGCCAACACCGTATTTGATGCCATTAAAAATTGGAACAACCCTTACTGCGACTACACTTAATTATGCTACTTACCGAATATCGGCTTGACCTTGTTACTCACGCATTGCGACTGGTACTGCCACTTGAACATCCCGCTGACAGCACGCTGCGTTATTTTTTTCAGCAGGAGCGCATTGGTTCCAACGAGCGTACCTTGGTTGCTGAAACCATGTTTGGCGTACTGCGCCACCTTTTATTTCTGGAGTATGCCTGCACGATGAACAATTCTGCCGGAGGATCCTCTGCGGGTGCGACTCCGCGTCGCGTCACGCTGGCCTACTGGACAAAATTCAGCGGCTATAATTTACGCGAAATTACACCGCTACTTAAACGTGATGAGGAGGACTGGTTAAAGCAAGTCAAGGGTATCAACATTGCAGAATTGCCGTTGACTATTCAAGCCGAGTTGCCGCAATGGGTGATCGATCATTTGCGTGTGGGGTCTGGCACGACTATGGGTGATGAAGCCATTAGTGATGAGATTATTCTGGAATTAGGGCGTTCCATGCAACAGCCTGCCGTGTTGGATATACGCGTTAACACCCATCTCGCTAATCGCGATGAGGTTTTACAACTCATGCTGGCCGAGGGCATGAACGCGCAAGCTACGCCCTACTCACCCATCGGTATACGTTTGAAAGACAAGCCCTCGCTTACCCGTCACCCGCTTTTCCTCGGCGGAAAAATTGAAGTACAAGATGAGGGTAGCCAATTGCTTGGCTTTTTACTCGCGCCCAAACGTAATGATATGGTAGTGGATTTCTGTGCTGGCTCCGGCGGTAAGACGCTGATGCTGGGCGCGATGATGAATTCTCAGGGACGGATTTATGCGTGGGATACTTCCGAAAAAAGACTGGCTAATCTCAAGCCACGCCTGAAGAGATCCGGTCTGTCCAATTTGCATCCCCAATTAATCGCGCATGAGAATGACACCAAGGTCAAACGTCTGGCTGGAAAAATTGACCGCGTGTTAATTGATTCGCCGTGCAGTGGTTTGGGAACACTGCGCCGTAACCCCGATATTAAATTTCGCCAATCGCCACAAAGCGTAATTGAATTAACACAGAAGCAAGCCGCCATATTGGCTGCTGCCAGCAAGCTGCTCAAAGTGGGAGGCCGTTTGGTTTATGCGACCTGTAGTTTTTTACCGCAAGAGAATCAGGTCATCGTGGAAACATTTTTGGCACAACACCCGGACTTTATTTTGCGCCCGGTAGGCGAGATACTCGCGCAACAGAAGATCCCGTTGCAGGCCGATCGTTACCTGCAACTTTCCCCCCGGATGCACAATACCGATGGTTTTTTTGCGGCCGTGCTGGAACGGCATAAATAATGTAGTCATTGGACTGCAGCGTAATTTTAAAGATTAACCGTGTAAAATTTATGCAAGTGTAAAAATCATGCTCGACTTTACTGAATACGCCAAGATTTTCATCAGCCTGTTCGCGATTCTTGATCCGATCGGCATCATCCCGATTATTATTCTGTTTACCGTAGGCATGACCGATCAAAAGCGTGCCCAAGTGGGTCGTATTGCATCTCTCGCAGTCTGTGCCATATTGCTGGTTGCGTTGTTGCTCGGGCAGCCGCTGCTTGAATTTTTTGGTATCAGCATCCCCTCATTTCGCGTGGCAGGGGGTATCTTGCTGATGGTGTTAGCCTTTAAAATGTTGAGCGGCAATCTTCGGGAGTCGGTACAGATTGCGGACGATCTTACCAATAGTTTGGGCAGTCCTGTACATGCCATCGTTCCGCTATCCACGCCGTTGTTGGCAGGCCCCGGTTCAATCAGTGCCGTAATATTGGTCGCCAACAAGGCGCGGGGGATTGAACATTATTTAATCATGGGGCTGGAAATTATTTTGCTCAGCTTAACTGTTTGGCTGACCTTTTTAATTGCACCTTGGGTGGCGCGCAGCTTGGGGAAAATCGGCATTGATATATTCACCCGACTGATGGGATTAATACTGGTAGCTATTTCGGTGGAATTTATTGCCGGAGGGATGAAGGGTTTGTTTCCGGCGTTGAATTAAGGAAGCACTGATTTAATCCCACATGGCCACGACATCGGCTTTGCGGGATGGAATGCACGGAGCAAGGTGACGCTAAGGGTCGTTCCCTTGGCTAACCTTGCGACAACGCAGACCGCCCGCAACGCCATGTCCCGTATGGGTTGCGACCAAATTGCGCGCTCGCTGTGTTGCACCCCTCGCCAGGGAGAATGACCCCTGGCCTTCGGGATGCGCCTTGCGATCATTACAATTTGGTCTGCAACGCGGCTCATGGAGGATTAAATCAGTGCTTCCTTAAGTTTCCGTTTCTAGCATTGGGTACCGTGGTTGTACTCCTCGATTAATTTCAGCAATTTCAGATCAGGCATTGCTTTAAAGTGGTGACTAAAAAAATTCCACTCAGCGCGGCAGGGTCACCCTCGGCGGCAATGTTTATCCTATTGCGCATGTTGACAGGATATTTTCCCGGATCCGCGCCCGACCAGCCCAATAATCCGGGCTGGATGTGTGGCATACCAAGCGTGTTGCCCAACGGCATAAAACCACCTTCCGAAATTGCTTGGCCACCAACAGTTGTCCGAGTTGGAATGATTGCCAGATCAGGGCTGTTGATTGGGTGGTTGTGTTTCTATCTGAACCAACGGCTCGTTATCTTCTGCCGTATAAACCTCACGCGGGCGGGAACGACGGCGTGAGCCATGTGGCGATGCAGTTTCTCTAGGCGGCGTGAGGGTGACCAGTTTTTCAGGGCTGGTTTCAATCTGCACCAGATTAGTGACATGGTTGTTGTCAATGAACGGTGTAACAGTATTGGTTACCGGCGTATTGGGTACCCCTGGTGGTTGTGGTGCAGCACTCGAAGCGGAAGCCTCTATAGTGGATGATTCAAATAATTCATCACCTTCTGGCAACTTCTCAATACGCCTTTCATTGGCGTAGGGGGCACTTTCCTTGCTTGGCATTTCTTCATTGGTTGGTGAAGTAGCCTGTTGGTTGCGCCGACCACGCACGCGTTGACCGCTACGCCGACCCCGCTTGCGTCCGCCATGTGCTGTTTTTTCATTAGGCATTGCGTCTGAGGCAGCGGGCAGTACGCTCTCTGTGCCGGACTTACCCGATGGCAAATGATCGTGATCAGCAGTATCGAGCGGTAAGTTGTCCAGCGCACGATCAGTGGGCGCTGGTTCATTTTGGTTGGCCAAAGTCGGATCCGCGTTATTCGCCACGGCATTGTGTTGCGGTACAGCGCGCTCCTGCTTGGCTTGTGCCGGACGCGGCAGACGACCGGCACGCGGCTCGGCGGTTTTTGCCGCGCTTGGAGCAGGCCTGTCATGTTGTTGATCGGTGCGCGGTGCTGCATCCTCACGCGGACGGCGCGGTTTATTACGTTGCCTGCTGTTATCTCGACCAGCCTCCGGGCGGCCATTTTCGCCACTTTGTACTTCGGCACGCGGTCCACGATGCGGACGATGTTGCTCACGCGGGGATGCGGATGCTTGTGGGCGTGCGGAAGTCGTGGTGTCTGTACTCGGGATCAACCAGCCAAATAACCTGCTGAAAATGGAGGGCGGTGCGGCCTCAACCTTGGCGGCACGTATCGGGGCAGGTTGATCGGGAGTAATGCCCTGCACCACAGCCGGCGCGCGCGCTGGCTGTGGCTTGGCATCCTGTGCAGCGCTGGTGCCCCTGCTTTCTTCCCGGGAGGAAACCAATTTATAGCTGGCTAATTGTGTGTCAGCCGTCAAATCGTCCGCCCGCAAACGGGTGACGGTGTAGTGCGGCGTTTCCAAATTCAAATTGGGGATAAGCATGATGCTGACTTTTAACCGAGATTCAATTTGATGAATTTCAGTGCGCTTTTCGTTCAGCAAAAATGTGGCAACATCAATTGGTAATTGCACATGAATGGCTGCACTGTGTTCTTTCATCGCTTCTTCCTGAATGATGCGCAGAATGTGCAGGGCGGAAGATTCGATGCCTCGGATATGCCCGATTCCATTGCAGCGCGGACAAGTGCTGTGACTCGCCTCCCCTAGGCTGGGTTGCAGGCGCTGACGTGACAGTTCCAACAGTCCAAAGCGCGAAATTTTGCTGGTCTGGATGCGTGCGCGATCATAGTGCATGGCATCGCGCAATCGGTTTTCAACCTCACGCTGATTGCGTGTCACTTCCATATCAATAAAATCGATGACGATCAGGCCACCCAGATCGCGCAGTCGCATTTGACGGGCAATTTCTTCTGCTGCTTCGAGGTTGGTATTGAGCGCGGTGGTTTCAATGTCCCCGCCGCGTGTGGCGCGAGCTGAGTTCACGTCAATCGCCGTTAGTGCTTCGGCATGATCGATAACAATTGCGCCACCTGAAGGCAGGTTGATCTGGCGTGCGTGCGCTGATTCAATTTGATGCTCGATTTGAAAGCGCGAAAATAGCGGAATGTCGTCATGATAACGTTTGATGCAATGCACATTGCCAGGCATAACGGTGCTCATGAAAGCACGTGCTTGCTGGTAGATGTCATCGGTGTCGACCAGGATTTCGCCAATTTCCGGATGGAAATAATCACGGATGGCGCGCACCACCAAACTGCTTTCCAGATAAATCAGCGACGGCGCTTTTTCTGTTTGAGCCGCATTGTGGATCGCATCCCACAATTGCTTGAGGTAATTCAGATCCCATTGCAGTTCTGCCAGGTCGCGCCCTATGCCAGCTGTCCTGGCAATGATGCTTGCTCCTTGCGGGACTTCAAGTTGTGTCAGCACATCGCGCAATTCATTGCGGTCTGCACCCTCAATGCGGCGCGATACGCCACCGCCACTGGGGTTATTCGGCATTAAGACAATGTAGCGCCCCGCCAGACTGATGTACGTGGTGAGTGCTGCACCTTTGTTGCCGCGCTCATCTTTTTCCACTTGAACCAGCAGTTCCTGTCCCTCGCGCATCACTTCTTTAATGCTGGGGCGACCGCTGCCCGGGTAATTCAAGTAGTTATCAGGGGAGACTTCTTTGAATGGCAAAAATCCGTGCCGGGTTCCACCATATTCGACGAAGGCTGCTTCCAAGCTCGGCTCGATGCGGGTGATAACGGCTTTGTAGATATTGCTTTTGCGTTGTTCTTTGCCAGCTGATTCAATGTCGAGGTCGATGAGTTTCTGACCGTCAACAATGGCGACGCGGAGTTCTTCCGGCTGTGTCGCATTGAATAACATGCGTTTCATTTTATTTCTCTCCCGCGCTCAGACACGGGTAGAACAAGACTACGCGCAGGTTATGCGTGCAAGAAAATGAATAAGGGTCGGGTAAGTATTGTTACAGCATCGACGGTTGTTCAAGATATTGTTCTCGTAGTTTCTTGTTGTTAATTAACAAAGGCTCGCTGATTGAGTTGATGGCATTCCGGTAAATTCACGTATGCCCAAAATTTAGCGGACCTAAAATTCTGTATGTTTAGAGCGCGATAATCATTTACTATCACTGCTTGTCCCGGTGAGTGACATTAACCGGATTGCGATTGGAGCGGGAC
>JBEBGP010000390.1:0-5039 GCA_040081045.1 Candidatus Nitrotoga sp. | reverse complement strand
AGGCATCACTTTTATTATTCTGGTGGTCAGCGAAATATTGCCGAAAGTTGTGGCAGCCAGTTACCCGGATCGCATTGCGCTGTTTTCCAGTTTTATTCTCACGCCATTAAATAAACTTTTTTATCCGGTCGTATTTGTTGCGATGGGGATGGTACAAGGCATATTGTGGATACTGCGAATCAGGGTTCAGGCGGATCAGAGCAAACATAAAATGAGTGTGGAAGAATTGCGCATGTTGATGTTGGAATCAGAAAATTTTCTGCCACGCCAACATCAAAGCATGTTACTTAATCTGGTAGATTTGGGTCGCGTTGCCGTGAATGATGTGATGGTTCCACGCAATCAAATTGAGGCTTTGGATATCAACGATCCGCCGGAAATATTGCTGGAAAAACTGGCAACCTGTCATCACACCTTGTTGCCCGTGTACGAGGGGATGATGGATAACGTGATCGGTATTTTGCATGTGCGGCGCACTTTGCATTTAATGCAGCGCAATTTATTCACGTCCGAAGTATTGCGCGGTTTATTGCATGAGCCCTATTTCACGCCATCGGATACATCATTATTGTCGCAATTACAATATTTTCAGGAGCGGCAGATTCGGTTGGGATTGGTCGTGGATGAATACGGCGAACTGCTGGGTTTGGTCACGCTAGAAAATATTCTGGAAGAAATAGTCGGGAAATACACCACGCAATCACCCGGGAAAACGGGCAAATTTTTGCGGCAACATGATGGCAGCTTGTTGGTGGAAGGCAACACGCTGGTGCGCGATCTGAATCGTAAGTTGGGAATGCATTTTCCGGTCAATGGTGCTAAAACGTTAAACGGTTTGATTCTGGAACATTTGGAAGACATCCCTGAAGCTGGAACCAGTGTGAAAATTGCGGATTATCCAATTGAAATTATCCAAACACAGGGTCGACAGGTAAAAGTAGTAAAAATATTTCCAGCCAGATTGCAATAAATAGATTGATAGCGGCTGATTTACAAAGTTTGCGAAGCACGGCATGATACGAGTCGTGTTGCGGAATTGGCTTTCATTTTCACTGGAGAGCCTTTAAGGGCAACAACATACGTTGAGGGAATATCATGGCAGTGGACAGAAAAAAAGAGGAAAAGCAAAAACCCAAGGATTTTCTCTACAGCTGGGAAGGCAAGGATAAAGCCGGGAAAGCGCTTAAGGGTGAAATGCGTGCAGCAGGTGAAGCCATTGTGGCCAATCAACTGCGTCGTCAGGGCGTGCAAAATTTAAAAATTAAAAAAACCAGCAGCGGCTCCGGCAAAAAAATTACGCAAAAAGATCTCACGTTATTTACCCGCCAACTCGCGGTGATGATGAAGTCTGGTGTGCCGCTGTTGCAGTCTTTTGATATTGTCGGCAAGGGGCACAGCAATCCTTCAGTGTCGCGCCTGCTGAATGATATTAAATTAGATGTGGAAACTGGAAATAGTTTGGAGAAAGCGTTCCGCAAGTTCCCATTGTATTTCGATGAGTTATTTTGCAATCTGATCGGTGCAGGCGAGGCGGCAGGTATTTTGGATAGCCTGCTGGATCGACTGGCAACCTATCAGGAAAAAACACTGGCCATCAAAAGCAAAATTAAGGGGGCATTGATGTACCCCGTATCAATTATCGCAATTGCTTTTATTATCACCGCGGTCATTATGATTTTTGTGATTCCGGCATTTAAAGCATTATTTGCAAGTTTTGGAGCAGATTTGCCTGCCCCAACACTGCTCATTATGGCCATTTCTGATTTTTTTGTAGCCAATTGGTATTTTATATTTGGGATCGTGGGCGGTGGGCTATACGGATTTTTTTATATCTGGAAGCGTAGCAGAAAAATGCAGGATGTAATGGATAGAATCATGCTCAAACTGCCCATTTTTGGTCCGGTTATTCGCAAGGCTTCGATTGCCCGCTGGACACGTACATTGGCCACTATGTTTGCTGCCGGTGTGCCATTGGTTGAAGCGCTGACCTCCGTTGCGGGGGCTGCGGGCAATGTTGTTTATTATGATGCTACAAAAATTATTCAGCGTGAGGTCACACAAGGGGGTACTTTAACCGCAGCCATGCAGGGCGTAGGCGTATTTCCATCTATGGTATTGCAGATGGTAGCGATTGGTGAAGAAGCAGGTTCACTGGATGGCATGCTGAATAAAGTTGCGGATTTTTTTGAAGCAGAAGTTGACGATGCGGTTGCTGCTTTGGCCAGCTTGATGGAGCCGGTTATTATGGTGGTATTGGGGACTTTAATCGGCGGTATGGTTGTGGCAATGTATTTGCCCATATTCAAAATGGGTCAGGCGGTTGGCTAATTTATTGCGCAAGCTACCAAGGCAGCATTTGACAGTTGCGTGTCTGTACGCCGGGGCGCCATGACACTATTTGTTGAATTGTTACACAGCTCGCCACTTTTTTTTGTTATTTTATGCGGCGTTGTCGGTCTCATGGTCGGCAGTTTTTTGAATGTGGTCATTCATCGATTGCCGATTATGATGGAGCGGGAATGGCGCATGCAATGTACCGAACTTGGTGCGGATGCGCCCCCAAACAATCAATCCGGGCAAAATCAAAGCGTTCGATACAATTTAATTATTCCTCGTTCAGCCTGCCCGCATTGTGCTCATCCAATTGGCGTGTTGGAAAATATTCCGGTTTTAAGCTACCTTTTTCTGCGTGGTACATGTCGCAATTGCGGCTCCCCTATTTCAATCCGTTACCCTGTTGTAGAAGCTTTAAGCGGAATACTGAGTGCCTACGCCGCCTGGCATTTCGGTTATGGGATGGCAACATTTGCGGCCCTGCTGTTTGTGTGGATACTGATTGCGCTGACCTTTATTGATTTTGATACGCAATTACTTCCCGATGATCTGACCTTGCCACTCCTGTGGCTGGGCTTGATGTTCAATCTCCCTGGACTGTTCCATCCCAAAGGCACATTTACCGATTTATCGAGTGCCGTAATTGGTGCAGTCATCGGGTATCTGACATTATGGGGTGTGTACTGGTTATTCAAATTCGCCACTGGCAAAGAAGGGATGGGCTACGGTGATTTTAAATTATTGGCGGCGATTGGCGCGTGGCTGGGCTGGCAACTGCTGCCACTGGTGATCCTGCTCTCGTCTGTGGTGGGGGCAGTGGTAGGCATCACGTTAATGATTGTCCTGCGACAGGGGCGTAACGTACCTATACCCTTCGGTCCCTATCTGGCTGGAGGCGGTTTGATAGCCTTGTTCTGGGGGCAATCGTTGACACAGACCTATTTAAAATTATTGGCAATGCCATGAAAGCCGGCAGCGCCAACGTAACAGGTAATACTGCAAATATTCATTCCGATGAAAAGCTGGTGGTAGGTTTAACGGGGGGAATAGGCAGCGGCAAAAGTACGGTGGCGCAAATGTTCGCTGAATACGGTGTAGCGATCATTGACAGCGATTTAATTGCCCGCGAATTAACGCAAGCCGGCGGTTCTGCCATCGCGCAAATTCGCACAATTTTTGGTCATACCTATCTGGATAAAAATGGGGCGTTAAATCGCATACAAATGCGCCAGCGCATATTCACCGACCCGGCCGCAAAATTGCAGTTGGAAGCGATCTTACATCCGATGATACGGGCACAGATGCAGGAAGCCATAAGTGCCCGATCAATTTTATCAACGCCCTCTCAACATGCCGCACCTTACCTGATGCTGGTTGTACCATTATTATTCTCCGCCACCGGTTTCCGCGAATTGGCTCACTACACCTTGATGGTAGATTGTGAAGAGGATATACAAATAGCGCGGGTGATAAATCGAGACGGTCTGGATGAGCAAGCCATACGTCGCATTATGGCAGCACAAATGCCACGCGCGGAGCAGCTAAAAATAGCTGACCACATCATTCAAAACAATAGCACCCTGATGGCACTGCAAATTTTAGTTCAACAGCAACACCGACTTTACCTGGCGGCATGCCAAAATTTTTCGGGAGGTGATGTTAAGAAGTGATTGACTACGCAGATTAGGCGCAATATATTGTTGTGCAGCTAGATTAAAGTATAGTGCCACTGAATATAATTCATAGCCCGCTCTAAGGTTTAATTACCCCAAAATAATCGATATTTACTGTGATTAATTATGAGTTCCCCCTAAGTGAACGCATACGCACCTTGCTGCGGCTTGAAGGGCTATACACTAAAATTAGTCATTTCATTGCCCAATCCAGCACCACCGATCATCAGGCGGCACTTAATATTCTATTTGAAATTCTGGATGCAACGGGTCGCTCCGATCTTAAGCCTGATTTAATACAAGAATTGGAACGGCAAAAACGCCAACTGGCAACCCTATATAACAACCCCGAAATTTCCGAGGCCGCGCTGGGCACATTACTGGGTGAAATTGAAAGTACCAGCTCGCAGCTTTTAAGTGCCGGGGGTAGGCCAGGTCAACAATTACGCGATAATGAATGGTTGATGGGCATTAAACAACGTGCGGGTATTCCCGGTGGTACTTGCGAATTTGATTTACCCTCATTTCATTATTGGCTCAGTCAAGATACAGGTTTCAGGCGCGCCTATCTGCAAGATTGTTTGGCGCCGTTATTGCCTATCAGGGACGCACTTGCCATCGTACTTAAATTATTACGGGATAACGGCAAGTTGTTTCATTACACCGCAACACAGGGAAGCTTTCAGCAGACACAAGGTACACGTGTTGCACAAATGCTGCGCGTCAGCTTGGATAGTGCTTTGCAATGTGTGCCTGAAGTCAGTGCCAACAAATACGTCCTTAATATCCGCTTTGTCCTTGCCAATTATTCAGTCAAGGGCGCTGCATGTGAGCAGGATGTAAAATTTGATCTTACGTTTTGTTATATGTAATGTTGATCAAATCTACCCAATGAACAAGCCGGTGGAAGTTGCCTGCCCACAGTGCGGCAGGAAAGTAATATGGAGCGCGATCAACGCCTATCGGCCGTTTTGCAGTGAACGCTGCAAGCGGGTGGATTTAGGGCAATGGGCGACAGGCAGTTATAGTATT
>JBEBGP010000347.1:0-5041 GCA_040081045.1 Candidatus Nitrotoga sp. | reverse complement strand
CCATAAAGGTGATGAACAGCGAAGTCATGGTTGCCAGCACTGCGCGCAGCGTGATGTAATTGAACACACTGAAGGTTCGAATATCCTGTGCCAGCCATTGCGCAAGTGCCAGTAACATTAAGTTATCCCTGTTAACCCTGTTAATTTAGTGCGCTGCTGCCGCACTATCCTGTTTGTTCATCCCACTGCAATATTGCACCACCCGTTCCATACGCATAAAGCGCGAGCCTTTAACCAACACGGTGGTATGGGCATTTAATTTCATTTCGAGTGCGGCAAACAGCGCCTTGATATCCTCAAAATGCCGGGCGCCCGCACCAAATTCGCGCACGGTATGGCGCGTCAAATCGCCCAACGCCAACAACTCATCAACCCCCGCCTTGCGCGCTTCTACTCCCATCTCACCATGCAAAGATATGGCCTCTTTGCCCAACTCGCCCATGTCGCCCAACACCAGGATTTTCCTGCCCTGAGCTTGCGTCAACACTTTGAGCGCGGCGCTTAACGAGGCAGGATTGGCGTTGTAACTATCGTCAATCAATTGCGCGCCATGCAGTACCTTATGTCGTTGCATACGCCCTGCCACACCCGCAAAATTTTGCAAACCCGCGATGATCGCGGCATGGTGTATGTTTAAGACCACTGAGGCGGCAATGGCAGCCAGGGCATTACGTACATTGTGCGCGCCGGGCACTTGCAGTTGCACGCTGAAATCGCCGCACGGCGTATGCACATCGATATGTGCACCAATTTCATGCGGCTGATACTGCGCGGTAATCGTGGCCGGATGTTCCAACCCAAATTCAATTATTTTTCGCTGCCCTGCCTGATTTTCAACCAGGCTACGCCATAGCGGCGCATACGCATCATCGGCGTTAATCACCGCACAACCGTGGCTATCCAACCCTGCAAAAATTTCACCCTTGGCGCGCGCCACGTCGGCAATAGACCCCAGTCCGGCCAGATGTGCACTACCGGCATTGTTGACAATGGCAATGCCGGGGCGTGCAAGGCGACTGAGATAAGCAATTTCACCCGCGTGATTCATGCCCATTTCAATGACGGCATAACGATGCGTGTCGCGCAGCTTTAACAAAGTGAGCGGCATACCGATGTCATTATTGAGATTGCCCGGTGTTGCCAGCACCTTGTCCATGCCTGCCGTTGCAGTTCCGCCCGTCGCGTATCGCAATATGCCGGCCAGCATTTCCTTGACCGTGGTCTTGCCATTACTGCCTGTGATCGCAATAAGCGGCAGGGTAAATTGCGTGCGCCAGTACGCCGCCAGGCTACCCAATGCCAGTTTTGTGTCATCTACCAGTATCAGGGGAATCGGGCTGGGGATAGGATAACCGCCCGCATTAACCAAAGCCGCCACTGCGCCACTGCGCGCGGCATCCGCTACAAAGGCTGCACCATCAAAATGATCGCCCTGCAACGCTACAAATAAATCTCCTGCCGCCATGGCGCGACTATCGCTGGAAACGCCGGTAAATAGGACTTCTCCAATCTGCGTACTATGCGGCATGCCATCGGCAGCGATGATCTTACCCTTTAGTACTTCGGCGGCTTGACTCAAGCGCATCATGACATTGTCCCCTTGTGGGATCCGGTCTCCTGCTGCACCATGCTGCTCCAGCTTTGCAGTGCTTGCCGGGCGACCAGAATGTCGCTGAAGGGATATTTGATGCCATTTATTTCCTGATAATCTTCATGTCCCTTGCCTGCCACCAATACCGTATCTGCCGCGCGGGCAACATGAACGGCCTGCATAATGGCAGTGGCGCGATCTTCAATTATCTCAACCGGATTATTGACATCATCCATACCTGCCACGATGGCGGCGATGATGGCCTGCGGGTTCTCATTACGCGGATTATCACTGGTGACGATGCATACATCGGCCAATCTCGCGGCGACTGCGCCCATGACGGGGCGCTTTCCCGCGTCACGATTGCCACCGCAACCAAATACGCAAATTAATCTGCTGTTACTGCACTCGCCAGTTAACTCTGCAACCGCTTTCTGGTCGGCATCCCGCGCCGACACTTCACGCAGTGTTTGTAAAACTTTTTCCAGTGCATCCGGCGTATGAGCATAATCAATCACCACGGTTGGCAGCTTGTTGCCGCCCAAAGTTTGCATCCGCCCGGCCACTGCTTTTACCCTGGATAGTTCGCGCAATGCGTCTTGCAGCGCGACATCACTCACCAACAAGACGGCTAACACACCCAACAAATTGCTGGCATTGAAACGCCCGAGCAATGCGCTATGCAACATACCGCTACCCCAGCTGGAATGCACTTGCATGCTCAATCCCTGCGCGCTCATTTGCAGTTCGCCGCCATAGACCATGCGTAAACCCAGTCGCTCCGCCATTTTCAGCGCAGCATCCGTCAGCCCGTAGCAGATTATTTCCGCTTCTTTATCGCGCATCTGCTCCGCCAGCTCCGCGCCGAAATCGTCATCCAGATTCAATACCGCATATTTAAGCTGCGGCCAGTCAAACAAGCGCCCCTTGGCGGCGGCATAGTTACGCATGCTGCTGTGATAATCGAGGTGATCGCGACTTAAATTGGTGAGCAACGCCACATCAAATTTCACGCCGTTCACACGACCCTGCTGCAAGGCATGCGAGGACACCTCCATACTCGCCGCCTGCGCATCATCGGCCACATACCCGGCCAGCAATTGATGCAGCAGAACAGCGTCTGGCGTGGTGTTGAGGGTGGGCTGCAATGCTCCGGCAAAGCCGTTTCCCAACGTGCCAATCAACACCGTTTTTTTGCCGTGCGCTGACCGGGGCAATGATTGCAGCACGTGGGCAATCCAGTGGGCGCAGGATGTTTTTCCATTTGTGCCCGTAATACCTATCATCCATAACTTGCCGGAAGGCTCGCCATACAGGTGATTGGCAAGTTCTCCAGCATGGTGGCGCAGATTATTAACCGCAATATTGGGAATATGCCAATCCTCATTCCAGACAAAATTCTGCGCTTCCCAGATCACTGCATTTGCACCATTTTGTATAGCCTGCGCGATAAACTTTCGGCCATCCGCCTGCGCGCCGGGATATGCCAGAAAGGTATCGCCGGGATGCACAGCACGGCTATCCGAAGCCAGTTGTGTAACACTCACCCCCAATGCGGCCAATATTTTTTCCACGGAAAAATTCGCTGAGTCGATGTCTGGCGATGTACTCATATCTCGCCCCGCACAGGTTCATCTCGCGGCAAAGATACCGGCACAACGCCCGGTACAGGAACCCTCGCCAGCAGGGGTGGTTCGCTCTTCACGGGCGCATCATTCGGCACATTCAATAAACGCAGCGACTCACCCATCACCTGGCTGAACACGGGTGCGGCAACCAGACCGCCATAATGTTGTCCATTCGCCGGCTCGTTAATCATGACAGCGACAATCAGCCGTGGGTCAGACACCGGGGCCAGCCCGACAAATGAGGCAATATAGCGACTGACATATTGCCCGCCTTCCAACTTGTGCGCCGTGCCAGTTTTACCTGCCACGCGATAACCATTCACCTGCGCTTGCGGTGCAGTGCCATCTGCCTGCACCGCCATTTCCAACATATCCAGAATGGCATGTGCCGTTTTGGCAGAGTAGATCAAATCTCCATTGACCGGAGTTTCCTGCTTCAACAACGATATGGGTTTGAGTTTTCCGTCATTGGCAAAAATGGTGTATGCCCGCGCCAGTTGCAATAAATTCACTGACATGCCGTGACCATACGATAAAGTGGCCTGCTCTGTTGGATGCCAGCCCGCATACCCGCGCAACTTGCCGCTGGCCTCACCGGGAAAGCCGCTGCCCGTAGGTATACCAAACCCACTGGCATTCAGGCTACGCCACAACATTTCCGGCTTCATGCCCAGCGCCAATTTAGCCGTGCCGATGTTGCTGGACTTTTGGATAATCTGCGCGACCGAGAGTCGGTCGGCGGGATGGGTATCATTGATTTTCCAGCTACCCATAGTCATGGTGCCGTGTTCGGTGTTAATTAACGTTCTGGGCGTAACCTTTCCACTCTCCAGCGCCGCTGCCACGGTAAAAGGTTTGAGTGTAGAACCGGGCTCGAACAAATCGGTGATGGCATAATTCCGTAATACCTGCACATCAGGTTTGGCCCGATTATTGGGGTTATAGCTGGGCCAATTTGCCAGCGCCAGCACCTCACCAGTTTGTGCATCCAGCACCACGATGGAGCCTGTTTTAGCCTGATGCTGTACCACTGCGGCCTTAATTTCTCGATGCGCCAAATACTGGATTTTACTGTCTATGCTCAACATCAAATCCTTGCCTGGCTTGGGTGCGCGGATGCTAACCAGATCTTCCACAATACGGCCCTTGCGATCCTGCACCACTTTTTGACTGCCTGCTTTACCGCCCAACTGATTTTGCAAGGCCAGTTCCAAGCCTTCCTGACCGCTGTCATCCACATCGGTAAAGCCCAGCAAGTGTGCCGTAACTTCTCCTCCCGGATAATAACGGCGATATTCGCGACGCAAGAAAATACCCGGTATGCCCAGCTTCACAATTTTCTCGGCCTGCTCGGGCGGCAACTGTCGTTTGAGGTAAACAAAATCACGACTGCTATCGGACAAGCGATTTTTAATTTCGCGCACATCCATTTCCATAATCTGCGCCAATTGTTTCACTTGTTTTAAAGTAATTTCCACTTCCTGCGGAATGGCCCACACTGCCTCCACCGGAGTGCTGATTGCCAGGGGTTCGCCGTTGCGATCTGCCACCATGCCGCGATGCGCGCTGATGCCGATGGTACGATTGGAGCGCGCATCCCCTTTCATTTGCAGAAAATCATCCTGTATAGTCTGCAAATAAACCGCGCGCAGAATCAGCACCAAAAACCCGAACATCAACAATACAAATAACAATCGCGAGCGCCAGGGCGGTAGCGCGACAAAACCTGTGGTTTTAATGTTGGCTACGTGATTCATGGTTGCGCCCTGCCCGACCATTCACCTGAAAATTCGCCCGACGCGGGGTTAGCGAGCGCGGAATC
>JBEBGP010000369.1:0-5046 GCA_040081045.1 Candidatus Nitrotoga sp. | reverse complement strand
CAGTAACGTAAAAGTAGATTCCGTGGCATTTCCAGCTACGCCACCAGGCCAGTACTGGACTGCTTCGCGTGATGGACAGCGCAACTATAATCTCAGCAAGAACTATGCTTGGACCGTAGATTTCACCCCGGGCCTCTCTGTTAGCGCCTGGTACAACCAATTCGGCTATGGTGTCAGCACCCCCAGCCACTACTCCTTTGGTAACTATGTGCGGTTAGTGCGAGATGGCCCAGTGCGAGATGGTCAGTTGCATGCTAATCATTCAGCACAATAACAGAGTGAATTTTTGTTGTGCACCTCACAAAATATTGACATCTTGTGCTTGTTTGGCGAATAACTTGATAAGCTAATCAATGCCGGACGATGCAACCAGCACTTATGATCTCGCGATTTAAATTACTTTATTCCATCGCAAAGACCCAACTCAGCCCTTTATCGTTGCAATCAATTGTTCATACTTAGCCTGTAGCTGCTCACGGCTTTCTACATATTCAGGATTCAGCGGAATACACTCCACTGGGCACACTTCCACGCACTGCGGCATATTGTAGTGACCCACACACTCGGTGCATTTTTTCGGATCAATCACATAAATGGTCTCACCTTGCGAAATAGCATCATTCGGGCATTCCGGTTCGCACACGTCGCAGTTGATACATTCATCTGTTATTAAAAGTGCCACGCCATTCCTTTTAGGTTGCCGGATATATTCAGTTGGGTTTTTTTGCAGATAGTCTAGTCGCAACCGAGGGTGAAACAAACTGGCTGACATCGCCGCCAAAACGTGCAATTTCACGCACCATGCTGGCGGAGATAAAAGTGTAATGCTCGGCGGGGGTCAAAAATAGCGTTTCGACATCCGGGTGCAAAGTACGGTTCATACCGGCCATTTGAAATTCATATTCAAAATCCGACACGGCCCGTAAGCCGCGCAACACCACACGCGCCTGCTGGGCGCGCACGAAGTTCATCAGTAATCCATCGAACCCCATCACATGCACATTTTTGTAAGTTGCAAATATTTCCTGTGCCATCGCCACGCGCTCTTCCTGACTGAACATGGCGGTTCTGCGGCTGGAGGCGACCGCGATGATCACATTGCCAAACAATCCGGCGGCACGGCGCACCACGTCTTCATGACCGCGCGTGAGCGGGTCGAATGTTCCCGGGTAAATTACTTTTATCATTGCATCCATTATTCTTCAGAAGCCGGTACTGACTTCTGCTTTCAATCAAAAAACGGGTTAAGCAGCAAGCTGTACGCATTACATGGCCGTGTAGCGCGGCAGGTGACGGATATATCAGCCTTGCCTGCCTGCTTTACCGGTTATGGAAGACCTCATAATTATCTTTTTAAACCGCCCTCAACTTCCAACCGTTTTTCTTTTCCACACAGCCGCTCTACCAACACCAGCGCGAAATCCATGGCAGTACCCGGTCCACGGGAGGTGATTATTTTTCCATCCTCAACAATGGCTTGCTGTTGTAACAGTACGTTGGGAAAGATGTCCAACGCGCCCGGAAAACTGGTGGCGCGCTTTTTCTCCAGCACGCCAGCGGTTGCCAGCACCGAGGGCGCAGCGCAAATTGCGGTTACGAATTTATTTTGTGCAACCATGCGTTGCACAATATTTATCACACGCATATCTGCTTTCAAATTATTTACACCGGGTTGACCGCCTGGCAGTACGATCATGTCATAGTCTTTTTGCAAGGCCGTGTCCAAATCCACATCTGCCAAAAATATCACGCCACGACTCCCGCGCACAGGTTTGACATTTAACCCCGCCACCACTACTTCCACGCCTGCGCGACGCAGAATATTGATCACACTGACCGCTTCAATTTCTTCGCAACCTTCCGCGAGTGGCACTAATACTCTGGGCATTATTTCTCCTGCCAACATAACCTTGCGCTATTTCAGGGGATTTTTACTTAAATGCAGCGTTCAAAACCCGAAGTGCATTGCCCGATACAGCAATACCTTGTTGCCCAACACCTATCTTGCCTAGTACATTAAATTTTTAACCACTGCCCTCACCTCACCGACAAACAACACCATCGGAAAGCTGTGTTGCAATTCACGGCTAAAAAAATTAGACATGGCAATACCCCTGCTATATTCCACACGGCTATTAACGAGAATATTAAGTCTCGGCCCGGCAACCCACTCTTCCGACCCATCGGGTTTCTGCACACGCAGATAGGTATATGCCTCGGTTTGAATGACCTCTTTTGCAATACCTACATTGGGCAATGACTGGATGCTCCGATTGACTGCAACCTTTTTCTGAACAATATCAGCCTGCTGTACACTACCCCAGTAGCCAATATCGCCCTCTTGATTAAATTTTGCCATCTCAACACTGGTCAAATAACCATCACGATTGGTGCCGCCAATCACATAAATATTATCATTGTGATGCACCACATTAAGCATGGCGCGTGGCTGGGAAAGTGCGGTGGTGTTGCTCCAGCTGTCCAGATTACCGCTTGCATCGACACTCGACTTTTCAATGCTATCCAAATACTCCGCACCGGACATACCGCCCAAAGCATACAAATATTTATCATGCGCAAGCGTGGAAAGACCGTAGCGGCCGGCTTGCAGCGGGCGTGTCAGTTGCCATTTTTGCAACCCACCGGCAGAATTGAATTGCGCCCACTCCACCGAGGTCACGCCCACACCGCGCTTTGGATCATGCCCGCCCACGGCAAAGGCAACATCACCGATTTTTGAAACGCCGTTCACATAGCGCGGCATGGTCATAATTTCAGGTTCCATGCGCCACTCACTCAAGCGGCCATCGGGCAAAAATTCCGCGCTCTCAACCGTATCCAACAACACTCCCGCATACCCGCCAAAGGCATAGATTCGATTGCCCTGCACCACAAGTTTCGCACAACGACGCGTCACCAGCATTTCACTTTCTTTATGCCATGCACCTATTTTTCCATCGGGCAGTATCTGGGCACGCTCAACCGAACGCAACAAATTATGCCCATGCGGCCCATTACCACCACCCGCCACATAAATAAATCCGCCACGTACCACCGCCTCGGTGAAACCGCGTGGCTCATTCAACCTCGGCCCGCTCTGCCATGTACCCAATGTACCATCCGGGTGTATCAAGGCGTATTCCACGGAATTGATGAAATCCCGCCCATTGGTTCCACCGATCACCACCATCACATCTTGCGCAACCACTGCTGTCGCGCCCGCCCGCGCTTCAATAAGTGGCGTGGTTTGCTGCCAGCCAGCGATCCACACTTTATTGTTGAAATTAGAACAGGCAGTCAAACCGGCTAGGAAAAGCAATATGCTGAATGACCGCATGCCGGCATCACGCAACTTTGTGTCTGTTTTCTTCATGCGCAACACACCATAACTTCTTCCCCGCAACATGATTTAAATTCATACCTTGTGGCAGGTAATATTGAAGGAAACAAGGTCAAAATGAAACTGGCAATTAATACGCGATTTTCCATCGGTACCCATCCCACTTTCGTCTCATTAAGGCGATGTTCCCCCCGCTTCACTCGCTCAATTTATCCTGCAGACGCACTATCTTACTACAACATCTAACTCCCGCTCATCTCCAACATCAGCTGATTAACCCGTTTTACAAAGCTGGCCGGATCATCCAATTGCCCGCCTTCAGCCAGCAATGCCTGGTCAAACAATACGGATACCCAATCATCGAATTTATTTTCTTCGCGCTGCAGACGCAACACCACCGGATGGCGCGGATTAATTTCCAGAATCGGCTGTGTATTGGGCGCTTTTTGCCCGGCAGCTTTCAGCATGCGTGCCAAATTGGCATTCATATCGTGCTCATCCACCACCAGACACGCTGGCGAATCGGTCAGGCGATGTGTCACGCGCACTTCTTTTACCCGACCGGCGAGGCTGGCATTGATTTTATCGGTCAACTCCTTAAACTCATCCGCCTCTTTCTTTTGCTCCAATTTTTCGGCTTCATCTTCGAGGTCACCCAAATCCAAGCCACCTTTGGCAACGGACACCAAAGGTTTCTCTTCGAAAGTTAATAGATGATTGACCACCCACTCATCCACGCGATCAGTCAGCAGTAAAACCTCAATGCCTTTTTTGCGGAACACTTCCAGATGCGGACTATTTTTTGCGGCATTAAAAGTGTCGGCGGTGATGTAATAAATTTTATCCTGACCTTCCTTCATGCGCGCAACATAGTCATTCAAAGAAACGATTGTTTCCGGGGTGTCCGCTTTTGTGGAGGCCAATCTCAGCAGACCGGCAATTTTGTCTCTGTTGACCGCATCTTCGCTGACCCCTTCTTTTAGCACGCGCCCGAATTCACTCCAAAAACGGGTGTACTTTTCCTGGTCATTCGTGGCCATGTCTTCCAGCAGGCCCAGAATTTTCTTGGTGCAGCCAGCGCGTATCGCTTCGATGTCTTTTGACTCCTGCAAAATTTCACGCGATACATTCAGCGGCAGATCATTCGAATCGACCACGCCGCGCACAAAACGCAAATATCCGGGAATTAATTTATCCGCATCATCCATGATAAACACGCGCCGCACGTACAATTTCACCCCGTGTTTGGCATCATGCTGCCACATGTCAAACGGTGCCCGGGCGGGAATATAAAGGAGTTGTGTGTATTCCTGGCGCCCCTCAACACGCGCGTGCGCCCAGGCCAGCGGGTCAGTCATATCGTGCCCGACATGCTTGTAAAATTCCTTGTACTGCTCATCCGTAATATCGCTCTTGGCACGAGCCCACAAGGCATAGGCCTGATTGACGGTTTCCACTTCATCCAGAGTCTGGTAGCCGCCGTCCTGCCATTCTTCTTTATGCATCATAATCGGCTGCACAATATGATCGGAATATTTACGAATAATCGAACGCAATTTATGCCCGCTCAGCAGATCATCCTGACCCTCGCGCAAGTGCAAAGTAATCGACGTGCCGCGTGTGGCTTTCTCAACCATCTCAATCACAAACTCACCGCCGCCATCCGATTCCCAACGCACGCCTTGGTCGTTTTTCTCGCCTGCACG
>JBEBGP010000102.1:0-5070 GCA_040081045.1 Candidatus Nitrotoga sp. | reverse complement strand
CCTGCCATTTGTCGTTCGGCCAGTAGCGTTTGCGCCCAGGAGTCATAATTATGATCGTGCAAGGCGCGATATAAAGGATGATCCGGGAAGGCGGTTTGTACCAGGACCTGGCCTGGTTTTTCGGCGCGCCCGGCACGTCCAGCCACTTGCACCAGTTGTGCGAACAATTTTTCCGAGGCGCGAAAGTCCCCGCTGTATAACGCACTATCTGGATTGAGCACACCGACAAAGGTTAAATTCGGAAAATCATGACCTTTCGCCAACATCTGCGTACCGACCAGAATATCAATCTCGGCATTTTGAATCTTCTGCCACATCGCCACCCACGATCCTTTGTTGCGTGTGCTGTCTTTATCCACACGCGCAATGCGAGCATCGGGAAAGTAAGTTTGCAGCGCGCTGGCTACCCGTTGCGTGCCTATGCCTATCGGCTGCAAATCGACATTGCCACAGGAAGGGCAGGCATGCGGTACAACTTTTTGATAGCCACAATGATGACAGCGCAAGCGTCCATCCTGCATGTGCAGCACTAATTTTCCGGCGCAATTGGGGCAGCCGGACAGCCAATTGCACGCGGTACACATCAGGACGGGTGCATATCCGCGCCGGTTGATAAATATCAAACTCTGCTCGCCGCGCTGCAAACGTTCGCGCAATGCGGCAAAAATCGGCTCACTGATGCCGTGTGGCATATATGTGTTGCCGGTGTTGATGCAGCGAATTTCCGGCAAGCGTGCCCGGGATGAGGCGCGTTGTTGCAAACGTAATAATTGATAGCGGCTATTTTGCGCGTTGTAATAACTTTCCAGCGTGGGAGTAGCCGAGCCCAGTACTATCGGCACGGCACGTTGGCTGGCGCGAAAGATTGCAACATCGCGTGCCGAATAGCGCAAGCCATCCTGCTGCTTGAATGAGGTGTCATGCTCTTCATCCACAATCAGCAATGCCAGCTGGGGTAGCGGTGTGAACACTGCAAGACGTGTACCGAGTACAATACGCGCGCGTCCAGATTGCGCCTCTAGCCAATTTTGTGCGCGCTGGTTGTCATTCAGACCACTGTGCAAACTGGTGATCGCGACATTCGGCAGGCGCTGGCGAAAATAATTTTCCATCTGCGGCGTCAAATTGATTTCCGGCACCAGCAACAACACCTGTCCACCTTGCTGCAAAAAATGCCGCATCAGATGTACATAAACCTCGGTTTTTCCGCTGCCCGTCACGCCATGCAGCAAATGGCAAACATACCCTTGGGCTTGCTTGACCACGTCTACCGCATGTTGTTGTTCGGTAGTGAGGGTATGTATGTTCTGCATGAACGGCGTGCTGGCGGGCAACTCGACCGTTTCATTGGTGTACGGCTCTACCCAACCTGTTTGCAGTAATGCTTTAAGCGCGGTTGGCGCGCTGTCGGATAATGCACGCAGTTGCATGATGTTTAAATGACCGGTTTGTAATGAGCTGAGTATGCGACGCTGCACAATATTGCGTTTGGGAAAGGTTTCCAAATCCAACGCGCGACCACTGGTACTCAAGGTATAGCGCAACGTCAGTCCCGTATTATTTTTAGGTGGTTCAATAGAATTGCTGGAACGCAGTCGCACCGGCAGGGCAGACAGCACGGTAGCACCCGGTGGATGGTGATAGTATTCACTGCAAAAACTCAGCAACGCCAGCACATCGGCGGTCAGCGGCGGAATTTCATCCAGCACCTGCAAGATAGGCTTGATGCGACTGGCGGCGAGAACCGAATTTATCGCACATTCCATGACCACCCCCACCATTTGCTTGCGACCAAACGGAACAAGCACACGCTGACCCACAGTCACCGCGAGATCAGGTGGAACGGCGTAATCAAATAGTGTAGCCAATGGAACATCCAGCGCGACACGGATGACTGGCATTTAAGGGTTTCCTTCTTCAGCAATAATTTCAAAATTCAGGCAAGCAACCTGACTTGATTGGGGAATTTTTGTTATCAACAGTTCCTGTGGATAACATTGTGAATAACTGCTCTATAACGGGGGTAAGTTCCCAATTTATATGGGTCTTTTCGTTTGCGCTCAATTTGTAATCATTGCATTTATTTGATAACTAACAATTAGTTACGATCCTTAATAGGCGCCGAGTGCCTTATTCGACGCGCTTTATCAAAGCTGGCGCGGCTTGTGCATAAGTATGAGCTTGTCAAGGGTTTTTATAGGGTTTTTTCTAAAATTAAATACTCTGATTTCTTGACTTTAACGGGCGCAAAATATAGTAAAACTAATGATATTTTCGACTTAATTCATGCACCGCCTGCACTAATGCGCCTGCATGTTCGGGGTTGGTAAATTGCGAAATGCCATGACCCAAATTAAACACATGCCCTGTACCAAAACCGTAGCTTGCCAGAATGCGCTCAGTCTCGGCGCGTATCACATCCGGCGGGGCAAATAAAATAGCGGGATCAAGATTGCCCTGCAACGCCACCTTGTGTCCGACGCGCTGCCGCGCCACGCCTATGTCCATTGTCCAATCCAAGCCCACTGCATCGCAGCCAATATTGGCAATGCTTTCCAGCCATAGCCCGCCCCCTTTGGTAAAGACAATGACCGGAATTTTTACGCCACCATGCTCACGCTTTAACCCCTGCACAATACGCTGCATGTAGGGCAAGGAAAATTCATGGTAAGCCGCATGTGATAATGCTCCGCCCCATGAATCAAAAATCATTACAGTTTGTGCGCCTGCTTCAATTTGTGCGTTCAGATACTGTGTTACGGATTGAGCAGTCACTTCCAAAATATGGTGCATTAATTTTGGTTCTTTATACGATAGCGTTTTAACCCGCGCATAATCGCTGCTACCCGCGCCTTCTACCATATAACATGCCAATGTCCACGGACTGCCGGAAAATCCAATCAGTGGCACACTGCCGTTCAGTGCTTTGCGAATTTGCGAAACAGCATCGGTTACGTAGCGCAAATCTTTATCAACATCCGGTACGCACAATGCTTTGATCGCGGCTTCATCTCGCAGCGGGCGTTCAAATTTCGGGCCTTCACCTTCGGCAAAATAGAGACCCAATCCCATTGCATCCGGCACGGTGAGTATGTCGGAAAATAAAATAGCGGCATCCAGCGGAAATCTCTCCAGCGGCTGCAAAGTGACTTCTGTTGCCATATCCGGGCTTTTGCATAATTCCAGAAAACTGCCCGCACGTTTGCGTGTCGCGCAATATTCGGGTAAATAGCGACCCGCCTGGCGCATCATCCAAACGGGTGTGTAGTCGGTGGGTTGACGCAGCAGCGCGCGCAGAAAGGTGTCGTTCTTTACTTTAAAATTCATAATGTGATGGACTGTATTTGAATGATCTGGTGTAAATGCCGGGGGAATTATACATGAGCCGATACGGGTTATTACAAAGCAGCCATTAACCTAAAAAAGCCATTCAGCCGCCAAGTTGCCCCTTGTTGGGCAGATAGCAAAGTTGGTAGATCACTTGTTGCGAGCCATCATAGCGCAGCATGGCATCGAGCATCAATGAAAGTGGGATGCCAGAAAGCAGTCGATGGCAACTGAGTACTACGACCCTTAAGAGACACACGATATTGAAATAAGCGGACATTCAAACGTGCTCTTTTCTCTGTGCATGGCATCGATGAACATGGTAGGATGGCGTTCCGGCGTAGTGCAATCACACTTTCGCATGGGAAGAATACATAGAGAACAGAGTTTTTTCATGGGACTATATAGGGAGATATGTAATAAAAAAAAACAATCGTAAGTTTCTTTTGCCATTAGCGGCGCTGGCTAGTGTTTTTTTAGCAGGTCAAGTTTCGGCTAATGTAATAAATGAGCCAACATTTACAAATCCAAGTATGACGGTCGCTTCAACGCAAGTTACTCCTGAAAGATTGGGTCTTGGTACTCAGGATCAAATGAGTTTCGTGCTTAAGCGTTCTGCTGAAGGTAATTTGATGGCATGGCATGCATCACATCGCTCACACGCATCGCATAGGTCACATCGCTCACACACTTCAGGCTACTAAATGCAAGAGCCTTTACTGCTCAATTTCGATGAGCAGGTTTATTCTGTTGAAACAATACAGAAGGCTTGTTATCGATCTACCAATGCTTTTGTTACAGATATTACCGTAAATGCAGGCAAAATTGCATGCATCATCAACCCTGTAATAGGGGCGACCGACGCAGGATTTGCTCACGCAATACAAGAGTTCAAGAAAGACGTTCTTGACCAACAACTCAGACAAAAGATCAAATCTGAGACGGAAGATGTTCGCAACTTAATTTTAGGTCTTGCCTTCTCCAACACGAGCCTACTAAACGGTGAGTAAGTTTAAAAATTTAGAGGCTTACCTGCCCTCCAAAACTTATGATCTATTGCCTTTCAAGTTTGATCGGCTTAATGATGAGGAATATATCCTCACTAATATGGCTGGTGAGTACTACGTCATTCCTAATGGTCGTCTAAATGACGTGATAAACCATCAACTAAGGCCACTGGATGTAGATTATGCTAATTTAAGATCTAAGCACTTTATAAGAGAAGTTGGCGACAAAGCGCCTTTGGAGTTATTGGCTTTAAAAGTTCGTACCAAACTTGCCAGATTGGCAAATTTCACAAACCTTCATTTATTCGTAGTAACACTACGCTGTGATCATAGCTGTCCTTATTGCCAAGTCTCTAGGCAATCTGAGGATAAAGCGGCGTTTGACATGACACAAGAGATTGCGGATAAGGCTTTAGACTTCGTATTTAGATCACCATGCCCCGGACTTAAGATTGAATTTCAAGGCGGTGAGCCATTACTTAATTTCGAAATTATTAAATATGTAGTCATGCACGCCGAAGAGCGAAATAAGATTGCAGGACGAGATTTACAATTTGTAATTGCAACCACACTGTCACTTCTTACTGATGATATTTTAGCTTTTTGCAAAGCACATAAAGTCATTTTATCATCTTCTTTATAGACTCGGCACGATGAAGATTGAACTTTTGTTGGGCAATCCAGTCCGAGTTTTATGGATAAAGAAGATGCAAGATTTCAAACACTGGAGCGGTTA
>JBEBGP010000152.1:0-5111 GCA_040081045.1 Candidatus Nitrotoga sp. | reverse complement strand
ACTATATGCTGCGTCGCAATTTTCTGCTCGCGCCTTGTCTTGCTTATAACCAGCCACTTGGTCGCCGTTCTTTGGCGGCCAAGTGGGATGGCTAGTAGTTTCATTAGAACTTTGAATTTTTAGAAGTACCCTTTACCTGCGCAGATTTCTTCCAATCAGCAGATACCATGCAAATCCGCGCCACAAATCCGGCATATACCTGTAAAAACAGCGCGCATGTTAGCGCACCAGCCTGGTGATACCAAATAATTTTAGGTTGACCACTTATAACCCAGGGTTAGCCCTGTATAAAAAAATTTTAAGGAAGCTATCAAAAGTATCGCTTTTTATCCGATAGTGACAATAGAATGGGGATAAGGTATACCTGTCCACCTTTAATTTTCTCTATGTGATTTTTATATAGCCTTGCATCATGCGTATAGCGACCTATTGCTGCTTCAAAAACAGCACCCTAATCCCATGTGGAGTGTCTATAATCTTGGTGATTAATTAATGATAATTGATTTTTTTAAGCGGGCACGTGCCAGGGGAAATGAGCATGAGCAGTCGTTGCTACGTGTAACAATCACGTCAGCCATCATTATCTACATGTACCTTTCCCTAAGCCCCGATCAAAATCTATTTACAGAATTTATTCTTATTTGGCTGTTTGTCTACCTTATTTTCTCTGCGTATATTACCTATCACACATTTCTAAAACCTAATTTTTCAGGCAAACGTCAATTTATGACCATGCTGGGAGATATAGGCACAATATCTTTTTCCATGTTCTTGACCCAGGAGCAAGGTGTGCTGCTATTTTGGATATACCTTTGGATCATTATAGGAAACGGTACACGCTACGGCCCACGCGCATTGGGCAATACGCAAATAACAAGTATATTGGGGTTTCTGGCGGTAGCATTGTTCAATGATTACTGGCAATCGCATTCGGTGTTGTCTTTCGGCCTACTTCTTACTTTAATACCCGCCCCTTTATATCTTTTACGCCTGGTAACCCGCCTGAATCAGGCCATCCAGAGTGCCGAGCAAGCCAACAAGGCCAAGAGTCAATTTCTGGCACATATGAGCCATGAAATGCGCACACCGTTAAACGGCATGATTGGTGCCAGCGACATGATGCTGGCCACCCAGCTCAATGCGGAACAAAAGGAGCTGGCGCACATGATGCGCGACTCGGGGCAACTCTTGCTGCAACGTATCAATGAAGTGCTGGATTTATCCAGGGTGGAAAGTGGCAAAATGGTTGCCGAACTCATTGAGTTTGATTTACGTGACATGGTGCGCCGCACTGTCAACCTGTTTACCCCGCTCGCCACAAAAAAAGACTTGCGCCTGCACACAGATATCTCCTCTGAAACCCACACTTCGTTGCTTGGCGATGTCCAACATCTGCAACAGGTGATTATTAATCTGGTGGCAAACGCGCTCAAATTTACCGACCGGGGATCGGTTGAATTACGAATTCACACAATCAGCCAGGATGAAGCCAGCGTGCAACTCCGTTTTGAAATCATCGACACCGGCATAGGCATTGCGCAGGATGCCCAGCAAGCCATTTTTGAAAGTTTCACCCAGGCCAACGCCGGCATCAGCCGTAAATATGGCGGCACAGGCCTGGGCACGACCATCTCCAAACAATTGGTGCGGTTTATGGGCGGCCAGATTGGGGTGCAAAGCGAGTTGGGTAAAGGTAGTGTTTTTTGGTTTGAATTGCCCTTTAAGAAAGGGCAGAGTATTACTTTGCCCCCTGCGTTACCGACCGAAAATCCGACCGCTTTAGCCCCCCTTTTGGCCGGCGAAAATATGGGTCGAGATAGTCTTGCAAACACCAGTGCCAAAAAAATTGATTCTGTATACTGTCCACCGACAGATGGCACACAAATTTTAATTGCCGATGACAATGCCACCAATCGACGCATTATTACCAGAATTTTGGAGCGTGCCGGTTACCAGGTGGATGCTGCAGAAGACGGGGAAAGCGCGCTGGATTTTCTGGAAAATAAACAATATGCCCTCGCCGTATTGGATATGCAAATGCCCGGGCTAGACGGGCTGGAAGTTGTTAAAATGTATCGCACCATACACCGGCATGCTGCGCCCATGCCCATTGTTATGCTGACGGCAAATATTACGCCCGAAGCCAGACTTGAAGCGACCGATATGGCAGTGGACGCTTTTTTAACCAAGCCAATCGACGCGCCGATTCTGCTGGCAACCGTGGCACAATTGACGGCAACCACCGCCCAACCCAGGCAACCCATGCTGTCATCTGCCTCAGCTATGGGGATAGCTATGTCCTCCACTGACCATGAATCAAGCTCACCCAACCTGGCGATGCTGCGACGCTTGGAGTCATTGAATAATGGTGACAACTTTGTAAATGTGATTATTCATGAGTACATCGAGGAAAGTGAAAGGATGCTGACTTCCATGCAGGCATTATTGCATGACCGGAAGTTCATGGCTTTTCGCGAGCAAATTCACGCGCTCAAAAGCGGGGCACACAATGTAGGAGCGGAACATCTCGTCAAAATTTGCCAGGACATAGCTTTGCTCAGCCCGACCGAATTACAGGCTACCGCGCATGATTGGTTTCAACAAATATGTGCCACCAACCATGCGAGCTGCCTCATGCTCAAGCAATACTTAAGCTCCCCCGACCGCGCAGATGTACCACGGGAAAATAACCGGACATAAATCCCTCCCGGGAATCCGCAGTCCCCGTTCCGCCTGCGCTTCGATACTTGGCTATGCAAGCTATTCAGCGCAACCGGGGGACACCATCGGAAGAAAGAGGCTTGCCCTGAGCAGCCCGCATAGCGGACATATCCAATGGGTCGCATCGTTCATTCTGGAATAAAAGCACTACGCCGCCAATAGCATGTTCATTTCTTGCGTTAGCACCGGCTGATAAGGATCGCGTGCGATCGGGTAATTTGCTTGGTGCAGTGGCGCAGCCTGGTTACTGCTGATTTTCGTTTCACCCAACCCGTAAAGCTTTTGCTGCGAGCGTGCCAGCCGATCCATCATTTTCAGATCATTTTCTGTAAGTTGCAAAGCAGCCCTTGCCCAGATAGTCGTGATGTCCATCAGCTCAGCATGAGTAACTGGATTGACCCTCTGACGCGCTTGCTGTAAAGCCCTGTAACCATTATCCCTGCGAAATGACTGCCGCTGAATATACTCTAGTACCTTCGCCTCTCCTTTTCCATCTTCCACCAAAATATCTACCAAGCCCAGCTCGTGCAACTCTTCTGCACTGTACATTTTCCCACTAAGGATCATTCTTTCGGCCTGAATAGTCCCTAGTTTGCGCACAAGAAAGCTATATGCGCCCATTCCAGGAAAAAGATTAAATAAAATTTCCGGGAAACCCATTTTACTGCCACGTTCAGCAATAATAATGTCACTGGTTAGCGCAGCCTCAAATCCGCCGCCCAAGGCATCGCCTTGAATCAAAGTAATAGTTGTAACAGGTACTCTATAGTGATTCACCATTGCCATTACCACATCGATACATAAGGTAGCGTAGTGCAAGAGTGATGAATAATCTCGTTTACGAATGAGCTGACTAAACAAAGCTAATTCTCCCCCCAAATTAAAAATTCCCGGGAATTTAGACGCATAAACCACATATTGGATTGGGAAAAACTTTCCATCGACCAACACTTCCCCGCCTGAATTCTCAATCCGTTTGTAGTGAGTTAGTAACTCATCCAGCATCTTTAGATTATAACAAGGCACCCCTCTCGGGTTCATGAAAGTCCATAGCACACCCTGCTCCGCATCAAATCGGGTAGATAGTTGCGCGTATTCAATATCCAGCAAATTTTCCATCTGAGGTATGACATCCAATATTCCCATCTTGTTTAGCCCCCTTAAGTTAAGTTTAATCATCTGATTGACCCACTACCGCACTACACCAACAACCTTGAAAAATCCACAATCCCGCAATTAACTTCCCTTTTATTGACTGAGATTTTAAAGTATTAGAGTTTGTTGACAATTATCCAGCGAGATGCGTTGCTCGCCTCTTGATTGGAATGATCAAACCGCGTCTCTTGTGCCTTGCCTTGCATCCCGATTCCCCCTGCTCGCACCCGTCGCATGATTGTAAACAGACTCTAGACAACCTACAAATAGTCCCCTAAATAGGCTGTTATTCGCAATGATAACTGTTCCGCAATGATAACTGTTCGCAATTTTGCCTTATGTATAACTTATATTCTGAATCGCCCCGGGTTTCATGGAGGCTGTTTGGTTTAAGTAACACAGGCAGAATCCGTATCGGCTAACTGCCGGTAGTATTGTGCCTCAGCTTCTGCTGGCGGTATATAGCCGATAGGTTCCAACAATCGCTGATGGTTGAACCAGGATACCCATTCGAGGGTAGCCAACTCCACGGCTTCTTTCGTCTTCCAAGGCGCACGTTTATGGATCAATTCGGCCTTGTATAACCCGTTGATCGTCTCGGCCAGCGCGTTGTCGTAGCTATCTCCCTTACTGCCAACCGAAGGTTCTATCCCGGCCTCGGCAAGCCGTTCTGTGTAGCGGATGGAGACGTACTGCGAACCCTTGTCGCTATGGTGAACCAGCGCATTTGCCAGCCCTGGCTGTCTGGCATACAACGCTTGTTCCAGTGCGTCCAGCACAAAGTCCGTGCGCATGTTGCTGCTCACCCGCCAGCCCACGATGCGGCGGGCAAACACGTCGATGACAAAGGCGACATACAGCCAGCCCTGCCAAGTGGATACATAGGTGAAATCCGATACCCACAACTGGTTGGGGCGATCCGCCCTGAATTGTCGGTTCACCCGATCCAGCGGGCACGGCAGTGCCTTGTCAGGCACAGTTGTTCGCACTACCTTGCCACGCCGGACACCTTCCAGTCCCAACCGTTTCATAAGCCGTTCGACCGTGCAGCGCGCCACCTGAACACCCTCACGCTTCAGTTGTCGCCAGACCTTATCGGCACCGTAGACCTGCATATTGTCCTCCCATATTTGTTGGATTTCCGGCATCAACGCTTCATCGCGCCGGGCACGCGCACAGCGCAGCGCAGGATTGCGCTGTTCGGCCAGATGTCGCCGGTATCCGGACGGGGCGAT